>CAZLII010000454.1:0-4284 GCA_964559065.1 uncultured Nitrospirales bacterium
GACTTCGCGCTCGACATCGTCAAACGCGGCGTTGTCCGCCGCGATACCCGCCGGGCCGGCCCCGGCGAAGAAATCGCCGATGGTCACGGGAAGGATGAAATAGCCGTCCGCAAGTCCCTGCATGAGCGCGCTTGCGCCGAGGCGGTTTGCGCCGTGGTCGGAGAAGTTGGCCTCGCCGACCACATACAAGCCCGGTATCGTGCTCATAAGGTTGTAATCCACCCACAGGCCGCCCATGGTGTAGTGGACAGCGGGATAGATGCGCATGGGCGCCTGGTAGGGGTCTTCTCCCGTGATGCGCTCATACATCTCGAAAAGGTTGCCGTACTTCTCCTCGATGGTCTCGCGGCCGTGACGTTTGATGGCATCGCGGAAGTCAAGATACACCGCATGACCGCCCTTGACGCCGTGCCCGGCATCGCAGACCTGCTTGGCGGCGCGGGAAGCGACGTCGCGCGGCACCAGGTTGCCGAAACTGGGGTAACGCTCTTCCAGGTAGTACCACCGATCTTCTTCGGGGATTTCGTGCGGCGGTCGCATGTCGCCTTTCTTGCGCGGCACCCAGATGCGCCCGTCATTGCGCAGGCTCTCGCTCATCAGCGTCAATTTGCTTTGATAGTGCCCGCTCACGGGGATGCACGTGGGGTGAATCTGGGTGAAGCAGGGGTTGGCGAAGAAAGCGCCGCGCCTGTGGGCGCGCCAAACGGCGGTCGCGTTGCTGAGTTTGGCATTGGTGGAAAGGTAAAACACATTGCCATAGCCGCCGGTGGCGAGCACGACGGCATCCGCGGCGTGGCGCTCAATCTCGCCGGTGATGAGGTTTCGGCAGATGACGCCCGCTGCGCGGTTGTTGACCACGACCAGGTCAAGCATTTCGCGGCGGGGGAGCATTTCGACATTGCCGCGCGCGACTTCTTTCATGAGCGCGCCGTAGGCGCCGAGTAGCAGTTGCTGGCCGGTCTGGCCCCGCGCATAAAAAGTACGCGAGACCTGCGCCCCGCCGAAGGACCGGTTCGACAGATAGCCGCTGTATTCCCGCGCAAAGGGCACGCCCTGCGCCACGCACTGGTCAATGATGTTTTCGCTCACCTCGGCCAGCCGATAGACGTTCGCCTCGCGGGCGCGGAAATCGCCGCCCTTGATGGTGTCGTAGAAAAGCCGGTAAACGCTGTCGCCGTCGTTCTGGTAGTTCTTGGCGGCGTTGATGCCGCCCTGCGCCGCGATACTGTGTGCGCGGCGGGGGCTGTCCTGGATGCAGAAGGATTTGACCCGGTAGCCCAACTCGGAGAGCGAGGCCGCGGCGGAAGCGCCGGCAAGGCCGGTGCCCACGACAATCACCGACATCTTGCGGCGGTTCGCAGGATTGACCAGTTTGATTTCAAATTTGTGGCGCGACCATTTCTCCCCAATCGGCCCACCGGGAATTCTGGCTTCGAGCATCAGGTCGGCCCTCCCCCGAAGAAGTGGATTTGCAGAAAGACGTAAATGGGGATGGAACTAAAGCCTGCCGCGACGGCCACGCCAAGGATGCGCGCCACCAGGTCGGCCACGGGCGTGTCTTCATCGCGCAGAATGCCCACTGTCACCCACACGCTCGCCACGGCGTGGCTGAGGTGAAATCCCACGGCGCATGCGGCGGTCACATAGAAAAGCACGCGGACCGGGTCGCGGAAGGCATTCCAGACCACGCCGAACAGGCCGAGGCTTTGTCCGTTGTTCGCGCCGGGCACTATCGAAGCCGGACCGGTCTTGTCGCTAAGCGCAAAATCGTAGATGTGAAAGAGAATGAAGAGGAATATGATGATGCCGGAGGCCAGCATGGTGCGCGTGGCCACGGTTTTTCGGCCCAGGTAGGTATTGACGGCGTAGCGGTTCACGCGGGCCTGCCGGTTGACGATGTCCAGGTTTATCGCCGTGGTGATGTGCGTCATGAATGCCGCCAGCAGCCCCAGCCGCATGAACCACAGCAACGGTCCCATCGCGTGTAGTTTGGCGGCATACGCGTTGTACGAGGCCGGTCCGGCATATATGAGAATATTTCCGGCCAGGTGCGCCCCGACAAACAGGACCAGCATGAGTCCCGTGAGACCCACGGTGAGTTCCTTCACCACCGTGGATGACAGGCGTCTCCTCAGAGAGAATTTTTCGCTCATTATTCCCGTCCTCCCCGTTCCGGGTCCGCGCAGACGGCGCAGACGGCGTCCATCCTGAGTCTATAAACACCCTAACTGTTTCCATCATTCCCAGACAAATCGCGAATGGTGGATCATGCGGCGAGGCAAGAACGGCGTGCGCGTGTGCTTGTGGAATAATGCCTCCACAATAGGTTGTTAGCAAGCAGTGAGCGTCCGTACAGGCGACTCGACGGGCGGGCATTCCCTCACATTTGAGCAGAGACTTGCGCCGCCTCCGGCCGCGACGGCGACAGCGTTCATTTTCGAGCATAGCACAAAATGATGTCCATGACGGGAGACAACAACGTATATGGAACCGGGATGCGGGAATGTTCACACGGAAGTTTGATCGGAGGGTCTATGTCGCCGTGGGCATATTTTTCTTTTCCGGCGCGGTGGCGGCCTCTTTCGGTCCCTATGTGCTCTGGCCGTCGAACCGCGAAGCAGGATACGCCCCCGAACAACCCATCCCGTTCAGCCATGCCGTTCATGCAGGAACCCTCAGAATTGACTGTATGTACTGTCATACCCAGGCGGAGACGGGCGCCCAAGCGACCGTGCCGCCCGTGTCTTCGTGTATGAACTGCCATGAACAGGTGCAGCCGGTGGATAACCGGGGGGAACTGAAACCCGGCATCGTCACGCTTTTGGACCATTGGGAATCCCGCCGGCCGCTGGTATGGAACAAGGTCCACGATCTGGCCGATTTCGCCTATTTCGATCACAGCCGCCACGTCACCGCAGGTATTTCCTGCCAAGAATGCCACGGTCCCGTAGAGACGATGGACCGGGTGCGGCGCGAAAGCGGCATGAAGATGAGTTGGTGTCTGAACTGTCACATGCAGACCCCGCCGCCGGACAGTGCGGCGGCACTGCGCGGCGCCGCGATGCGCGCGCCCATTCATTGCACAACCTGTCACAGGTGAGTTGAGACGCGTATGAGCGAACAGAAAAAGAGACGCTACCACAGCCTGGAATATATGCGACGGATCAAAGCGTCCGCGCTGTCCACGCATGTGGAGAACCTGACGTCGCCGGAAGACGCCGCCGCGCCGGACGGCGGCATCAGCCGCCGCGAGTTATTGGGGCGAATCTCGAAGGCTTCGGCGGCGCTGGCGCTTGGCGCGACGGGCTGCGAGCGCAAACCCCGGCGCGTCATCGTCAGCCGGGCCGAAGGCCCGGAATACCAGCAGCCGGGGAAGGCGCTGCATTATGCGTCCACGTTTACCGATGGACCATTCCCGTATGGGCTGAACATCAAGACGGTTGACGGCAGGCCCATCAAGATTGACGGCAATCCGGACCATCCCGTCAACGGCGGCGTCAGCAACGCGCAGATGCAGGCATGGATTCTGTCGCTTTACGATCCCGATCGGCTCCAGTCCCCCATGCGGGGCGAAGAAACGGTTTCCTGGGCGGAAGCCGACGCGCAGATTGCCGAAGCGCTGAGAAGCGCGGCATCGGTGGCGGTGATGACGCGGTCCACACTGGGGCCGTCAGAACGCGCCCTGCTCGCCGAATTCCTACGGCGCTTCCCACGCGCCCGGCATTTCGTGCACGAAAGCGCCCACGATGCGCCGCGCCGCGCCGCGTGGCGGAAAATCCATGGTGTGGATGGGGAATGGCTGCCGCGCTTTGACGCCGCTGCGATCATTCTCAGCGTGGACGCGGATTTTCTCGGCGTGGACGGCCCCTCGCTGGAGCATACCCGCCAGTTTGTCCAGGCCCGCGCTGTCAACGATGCAGACCCGGCGGCAACCGCAATGTGCCGCCTCCACGCGGTGGAGTCCGCCATGACGCTGACCGGCTCCAATGCGGACCATCGCCTGCGGTTGCGTCCCTCCGCGATGGCTGCGTTTCTCCGCGCGCTGCGTACCGCGCTGCGCGGCGACGCGGCAACGTTGCGCCGTCTCGCCGAAGAACATGATCTTGATGCGCGGGTGGCGGATGCGCTTGTTGACGATCTGCGGCGGCATCGGGGTCGTGCTCTGGTGGTGGCAGGTGGGCATCTTCCGGAAAATGTCCACGCCGCGGCGGCGCTCTTGAATCATGACCTCGACGCGCCGGGCCGCACGCTGGAATGGAATCCGCAACCCGCCGTGCTTCCCAT
>CAZLII010000455.1:0-4277 GCA_964559065.1 uncultured Nitrospirales bacterium
TTTTGCGATGACAAACGGACGGCACGTCGTGATGTATTTGATGAACGCCTCGTTCAGACGGCGCGCTTCTTCTTCCAGAAGCCCGACTTCCGCGTCAATGCCCGAGACGCGTAGACGCTCGATGCCTTTTCCGGCCACCAGGGCATTAGGGTCGAGCATGGCGGCCACGACGCGGGCGGGCTGCAGCGCCGCCAGCATGTCCGCGCAGGGCGGCGTTTTGCCGTGGTGCGCACAGGGTTCGAGGTTCACATAGAGCGTCGCCCCGCGAATCTCCCCTCCCGCCGCGCCAACCGCTTCTACTTCCGCATGCGGTTCGCCTGCCCGGCGATGCCACCCCTCGCCGATAATGGCGCCATCGCGCACAATAACGCAGCCAACCATGGGGTTGGGACTGGTGCGTCCCCGGCCCCGCGCCGCCAGCGTCAGCGCCCGGCCCATGTATGCTTTGTCCGCCTCTGAAAACATAAAGCCCTGAATGCTCTCCCGAACCTTCAGGGCAATTACGCATCTAATCGCGCCGAATATCGCCGATTCCTGCGCGACCGATATCCACTGCGCGTTCTCTCGCCGACCTTCTCCCATCCGGACTGTACCGTCGGCCCCGGAATTCCACCGGATCAACGCTTGCGCGTTCGCGGGCTGTCACCGCCGGTCGGGAATCGCACCCTGCCCTGAAGGCCGTTTCTTATGCGCATTATATTTCGTCCCGGGCGAATGAGTCAACCAAGCCGAGAGCACCTCATAGGCAAACGCAGGGGCCATAGAAAAAAGCATGGTGCCGGCGCTCTTTGCGGATGACGATGCGCCGGGCGTACTGCAGAGGGTTAAAATGAATGGGAAGTATCCCCATTTATCACGGGTGAATATGGAGACCTTCGGTCGGCGGCGCGCGAGGTGATTTTCGCGCTGCCCGCGGCGAAAGTGGTCCCCATCTCCCTGATACACATAACCGGTCAGTTCCACGACCCGCTCACACCCGCAAAACGGATGACGCGCCTTCCCGAACATATGATGGACCTTTTCGCGTTCATCGGCCTGGTGGGCGCCGTGTCCATATGGCCCGAAAAAATCGGCGTGCTGTACGCGGCCTTTCTGTGTTTGGCCCTCTTCGCCTTTACCCGGATCAATCGCCGTTTCGCTTGAGTTCCCGTCCTATCGTCGCCCGATGCCGGCCCATCTTCCGGCCAATCTCTGTCAGGCTTTCTCCTCGCATTGATAAAATGTGGATTTCTCCCCGTTCATATGGGCTAAGATGAGCGTACGGCATCGGGCCTCCTTTTCGGTTTGTGCCTTGTTTCAAGCACAGTTTACCGAACTGAAACCCGGTGCCGCCTCTGCACACAGCGGCCCTGTCCTCCGCCGAACAGCGCCGCCTCCGACGATCAATCCCTGCCAGGCCCATTCTCAGCGGCCCTGTTCGGCTCAGGCGACGTACAAGCATCCATGCTCTCCACTGTACCCAGTTGTTGCACTTAGAATAAGAATCCGCGATCGCTGTGGTTCTCCAACAAAGATTGACCATCAGCCTGTGTTTTTGCTAGACTAATCCATACAAGGCATGGGCGATTAGCTCAGGTGGTTAGAGTACTTGCTTGACATGCAAGGGGTCCGCAGTTCGAGTCTGCGATCGCCCACCATTAAAAACCCCTGATTTATTGGGCTTTTCGCGTGTTTTTGGCGATAGCGTACTACCTACCTGCGTCCCGCACAAACCGCCACAAACAGACAAATTATGACTATCTGTGCCTGCCGGAGGTGCAACATTTAGTGCAACATTTTTTTGTCCCATTTCCGCCGCCTTCGCCTGTGCTATTCCCCCTGTAAAATCCGGCAATTTTTCCACCGCTTCCGCAATGTCATCCAAGCGAAGGTGCGTGTAGATGTTCGATGTCAACACCGGCGATGAATGCCGCGCCGCCTTTTGCGCCACCTGTAGCGGTACGCCGCTTTTCGCAAGATTGGTGATGAAGGTATGGCGCAAGCAATGAACATCCAGTGTGCGCCCCGAATCATCACACTTGACAATGCGTTTCTTCCTGTCTTTGGTTGTCTTCACCGTGGCAAGACCCGCGAAAACCAAATCCCTGTCAAAAACCTTTGTCATCTTTTCCGGCAACCCATCAAACAAGGCTTTGTCATTGAATGCGCCAGGAAACGCGCTACAATCGCCCAGGAGACGCGATCGGCGTTCGGCAAGGTATTTCCCCAGTTCCGACGCCAAATCGCGTTGTAGCGGAATCTGCGCGCCCCTGCGCGCCTTTTCATCCTTCGCCGCAAGTTCCAGGTACGGCGGAGTGTGATCAAGGTGCACCGCACCGATGCGGATGCTCCGCAATTCCCCATACCGCAACCCGGTTCCCAACATGACGGCATAGGCCATCGCCCGCGTTTCTCCCGTCCAACGCAGCCGGTCAAGCGTTGCATTCGAAACAGCCGCGCGCGCCTTGTCCATCTTTTCACCCCGTCCCGCATTGCCCTTCAACGCATCATGCACTGGACGCCGCCGCGTTGCATCCAACAGCGCCGCCGCCTCCTTGTATGTCAATGCCCGCCGAACGCGCCGCCTGTCCGCCCTCTCGTTTCGCTTCGGGATGCCCGCGAAGGGATTGACCGTGATGCGCCCCTGCTTTACCGCCCAATTGCCAAACGAAACCGCCGCCGCAACATGCGCATTGAATGTCCGCGCGCCCATGCCGCCCTTCACCTGCTCCAACAGCCATCGCTCCACCGCCACCCGCGATACATCCGCAAAGCGATGGAACCGGCATTCATCCGCGATGGTTCGCAAGTAATAGCCCCACACCTTCACTGTGTTGGAATGCAACCCCCGCGCCTCATTATGCGCCCTGAACGCCTTGATATGCTCCACAAGCGAAACATGCGCCCAATCTGCCGCATCCGCTTCCGTGCCCGTCATGATGCCGGATTCCACCAGTTCGCGCATCCGTTCATACTTCGCCGCCACCCGCGCCGCCATATCCCGATCGGCACATTTCGTATTCACTTCGTGCAACCAGCCCTTTGCATCCCGATACCGGCAATACCATGTCCGCGATTCGCACAACAACCTCGCCGTGCCCTCATCATCCACCAGCGCCCGCTCCTTCCGGAGCTTACCGTCCCCCGTGCGCCATTCGGCGTACCAGTCATCCCCGCGCCGACAAATCTTCGCACCTTCCGGCAAAGCCCGTGTAATCTTCTTCTTGAAAAGCATGGCCTATTTCCTCCCCTTGCGGCCAGCGCTACGCCGCGCAGGTTTCAGTTCCAATCCAAAAAACAAAGCAAGGTTTTCCGCCTGATCCAATGAAAGACCGGTATCCCCGCGCATGAATCGCGCAATGCTATTCCGATTCACGCCTGCCAGTTCGCCAAGGCGTTTATCCGATATGCCGCAATTCGCAATCATCTTTTTCAAAACATCCGTTATCGTTTTCATGCTACCAATATATCATCATCCGCAGCGCATGTCAAGCCCCCCATCCGACACCACGCCAAACATCCGGCGTGCCCCCAAGCGGAGGTGCAGCCACGCCCGGAGAAGGCACAAGACCGCCGTCCGGAAATCACACCCGTCGAAATGGGCGCGATGGATGGCGTGCTGCAGGGCGTTCACCCGTGCCATGTGTCGCCGCAATCCGGGGGACATGTCAATAACCTCCTGCATGACACTTATGACAGATATGACAGATCTTTCTATTTAAAAGCGCGCGGAATTTTGGTAAGGGTGAAGTAAAAAAAAACGCAGGATATTAGATCGGAAAATCTGTCATATGTGTCATATCCGTCATGCAATGGCGCGTTTCGGGGTACAATAATATGAAAACGGAAAAATTCATTACCGTTCAGCATGAACCCCCCTTTCGGACTTCATAACCCCGCGAAGCCGTGGTCCGGGTAATCGTCCAGGGAAGTCGTCCGGCTTCTATGTGTCCGCGCAGGACAGCGGCGACCCGTTTTGCCGACCAACTAACCCCCAAGACATGGTTGACCAGCTCCAGCATTCTATTACAGGTCACGAAGGCGCGCCCGTCGGCGGTCCAGTCGATCCCTTCGGCATGGGCGACGGCGTCCAAAATGGCGGCGACTTCTTCGACCTCCTCGTCGGCAGCGTCGCGTCTTTGTTGGTTTATTGCGACCACGTCGGCGGCGTCGGCGGTGCAGCGGGTTAGTACGCCTTCGACCCAAGCCCCCCATCGGTCGGCGGGCGGGTCGCATAACGGCGGTCCCTGAAGCGCCGCGATCGCGTCGGCTAGAATGCAGTCTTTGTGCTGTTCAGT
>CAZLII010000456.1:0-4267 GCA_964559065.1 uncultured Nitrospirales bacterium
TTCGTCGGCGCTGGCGTTTCGGCTGATGGCCTGGGCATAGACGCCGACCAGCATGCTGTGACGCCAGAGGCCGTCGAGGGAGAAGGCGGCGGTGAGTCTGGTCACATGCGCCTGCGCAAAGACGCCGGTCATAAGCACCAGCGCCTTGATGGTGTCCAGGCCGAGATAGGTCACCGCCTGCGTGGCGCTGGCCACATGCTGCCGCAGGCCGAAGAATGCGGAGTTGACCAGTTGCAGGACCTTGGCGGTCATCGCCACGTCCGACTCAATGATCTTGCCGATGGCGGCGAGGGAGGTTTCCGGCGATTGGAGTTCCTTGATAAGCCGCGTATAGGTGGCCGGCAGGGCCGGCAGGCTTTCCACGCGGGCGACAATACGCTTGATCGCATCGTTGTTGAGCAGATCGCGCAGCGTAAATGCGCGGTCCACGCACGCCTTGAGCGCGGTCGGATTGCAGGGTTTCATCAAAAACTGGTGGGCCGGCCCCACCGACCTGAACACGCTCTCGTTGCCGGTCTGGCCGGTCAGCACGATCCGCACCGTCTGAGGAAAGCGTTTCATGGCCTCGGTCAGCAGGGTCGCCCCGTCCATGCCGGGCATCCGCATATCCGACACGATGACATCAAACGGTTCCTCTTCCATGCGTTTCAGGGCTTCTTCGCCGCTCTGCGCAAAGACCATGCGCCACTCCTTGCGCATGGGATAAAGCATGCGTTGCAGTCCTTCGAGGACGTTCCGCTCATCATCCACAAAAAGAATGCTTTTCATGATCAGCCTGCCAGCGGATTCCAGTATGCCTCGGCCTCCTGCAGTTCGTTATGAATGGCTGTGATCTCCGACCGGTTGCGATCAAAAACGGCGACCAGTTCGGGATCAAAATGGCGGCCCGCATCTTTTTGAATGATTTCGACGGACTTTTCCAGTGAGAATGCCGGTTTGTAACGCCGCACGGAGGTCAAGGCATCGAAAACATCCACCAATGCCACGATTCGGGCCTCCAGGGGAATCTCGTCGCGGGCGAGACCCTCTGGGTAGCCCGTGCCATCCCACTTCTCATGGTGTTTTTTGGCAATGGACATCGCCATGTGCAGCAATGGATCCTTCGGGATGTCGCCGCCGGAATTCTGCCCGGAGGCTTCGCGGCGTCTGGCGACGGCGACCGCACGAGGCTCGGTGGAGAGGATTGTCGCGCCTATGTTGCAGTGCTGCTGCATGGTATTTCGCTCTTCGGGCGTCAGCGGCCCAAATTTCAGCAGAATGCTGTCCGGGATGCCGATCTTGCCGATGTCATGCAAAGGACTTGTCTGGAAAAGGGTATTGACGAAGTCAGTGGGAGCGCCCAGTCCCTGGGCGATGGCGCGGGCATAACAGGCGACGCGCACCACATGATTGCCGGTTTCATCATCGCGAAATTCCCCGGCCTTGGCCAGCCGCCATATAATGTCCCGGTGTGATTGCTCCAACGCCCAGGCGCGTTCTCGCACCTGGCTGTCCAGTGTGCGCACCTGCTCCTCCACCTCGTCCTGATAGGCTTTGAGTCGCAACGCGCTGCGAATGCGGGCAATGATGTCTTCCCTGTTGATGGGTTTTGTGAGCAGATCGGTTGCGCCCAAGTCCAAGGCGCGCCGTTTCAGAGTTGGTTCCGTGTCGCCGGTGACGACAATGATCGGGATACGTGCGGTGCGTTCCGACGCCTGCAACGCGCGAATCAGGTCGAAGCCGTCTTTGCCCTCCATGCGGATGTCCGTAACTATGACATCCAGGTCGTGCTGCGCGGCGATTTGGAGTGCTGTGTCCGCGTCCTGCGCGAAGTGCAGTTCCCATTCCCGGCGTTCGGGACGGAGAACGCGCTCATAGGTTTCCAAAACCAGCGTTTCATCATCCACCAGCAATACTTGTTTCCTGCTCGAATCCATTACGTTGTCTCCTGTATCGGCAGGTGAATAATAAAGGTGGTCCCCCTTCCCGGTTCCGTTTCAAAGGTAAGGGTTCCCCCGTGTTTTTCCACAATCACGTTGCGCGCGATGGCCAGTCCCTGGCCCGTGCCCTTGCCGACCTCCTTGGTGGTGAAGAAGGGGTCGAAGACGCGGTTGCGCGCATGTTCCGGAATGCCCGTCCCCGTGTCTTGGATACGGATTTCCACCCAACCGCCATCGAGGCGGGTGCTGATCGTGATCGCGCCTTTCATCTGACTGTCGCGCGCCGCATCGGCGATGGCGTGCGCCGCGTTGATGATGATATTCAGGATGACCTGGTTGAACTCGCCGGCCAGGCAGGGAACCAGGGGCAGTCCGGCATCGAAGTCGGTGATCATTTCCGCCACGTATTTCCACTCGTTGCGCGCCACGGTAATGGTGCTTTCAATGGCCCGGTTGATGTCCGTCGGGGTCTTTTCGCCGATTTCGGGATGCGAAAACTCCTTCATGGCCTGCACGATCTTCGCCACACGGGAGACCCCCTCCAGGGATTGCTCAATCGCCCGCGGGATTTGCTCGGTCAGGTAGGCCAGGTCCAGTTCCTCGGCAAGCGATTCGATCTCCGCTGCAAGGTGAGGATTGATCGCGCCCTGTTTCGCAGCGGTGAGCAATTCCAGATATTTGCCCATCAACTGCCGGTAATTGGCGAAGGCGTCGCGGAGAAACTCCAGATTGTCTCCGACATACTGCGTCGGCGTGTTGATTTCGTGGGCAATCCCCGCCGCGAGTTGCCCGATGGACTCCAGTTTCTGCGCCTGGATCAGTTGCACTTCAAGATTGCGCCGCTCGGTGATGTCCGTGCCCAGCAAAAAGAATCCATTCAGCGCGCCCTGTTCATCCCTGACGGGATTGAGTGAGAATCCGAGATAGCCTTCTGTGCCGTCCGACCGGCGGTACGGAAGTTCCGGCAGACGGACGGATTTGCTCACTTCCGGCCATTCGGGAACATGCTTGACGATGAAGTTCCAATCCCAGGGGAAGCCCGCTTCTTCACAGCGTTTGCCGATGACCTGCTCCGGCGGCAGGTTGAAGGCGATTGCGGCCGCGGCATTCCAGCGATTGACGCGCAAATCCCTGCCCACCCCAATCAGGAACGACGACATGGACGCGAGCAGTTGCTCAACTTCGCGGTGCGCTTTTCCAAGTTGCTCTTCCGCCGCCGCGCGTTCCAGGTTCTCTTTTTCGAGCGCTTTGTTGAGCGCGGCCAATTCGCGCGTGCGCTCTTCGACCTTTCGCTCCAAATCCCGATACGCGGATTGCAGCGCCGCTTCCATGCGCCGCGACTCGACAAGGAGTTGGCGATGCACCAGGGCGCGATCAATCACGCTTTCGAGTATGGCCACATCCACGGGTTTTTCGACAAAATCAAAGGCACCGCATTTCATTGCTTTGACCGCGTTCGCCACGTTGCCGTAGGAGGTCAGCACCACGGCGACCGTATCTGTTGCGGCCGTCTGCATCGCCTCCAGCAGCGCGAACCCGTCCATGTCCGGCATCATCAGGTCAATCAGGGCCACATGCGCATCATCCGCCCGAAGCATCTCCAGCGCGGCGTGGCCGCCATCGGCCACACGGGACGCATAACCCAGTTGCGTCAGTTGGCGATGCAGCAGTTCCCGCACCATTTCCTCGTCGTCAACAATCAGCACCGTTCCTTCCTTGGCCACATCAAATCCTCCAATGGATGGCCCCGTCCGGTCGTTTGTCGAGCACTTCACGCACGGCCTTGGCGATCTTTACCGCGGATATGGGCTTTGTGAGGACCTCCGTAATACCGGATTGGATCAGACGGTCCCGCACCTCGTCTTCGGCGAATCCTGTCATCAGGATGACGGGCAGTCCCGGGCGCACCCGCCATACTTCCGCCGCCAATTGGTCGCCGGTCAATTTGGGCATGGTGAAGTCCGAAATAAGCAAATCAAAAAGATGGGGAGATTCCTGAAGAGCGGAGAGGGCCTCTGTGGCGCTGGTCATTGTCACCACGTCGTAGCCGTAACGTTTCAGCATCGCTTCCATCAATTGGGCGAGGGGCGGCTCGTCGTCCACCACCAGGATGCGCTCATGGCCGCCGCGGACGGATTCCATCGGGAGCGGTTCTCCGGCCATGACGAGGTCGGTGCGCGGCAGATAGACATGAAACATGCTGCCCCTGCCCGGCTGGCTGTAAGCGCTGATGACGCCGCCGTGCGCCGATACGATGCCGTGCACTGTGCCCAGACCCAGCCCCGTGCCTTCGCCCTTCTGCTTGGTCGTGAAAAATGGTTCGAAAATCCGTTCCAACGTTTCCGCAT
>CAZLII010000457.1:0-4266 GCA_964559065.1 uncultured Nitrospirales bacterium
AGTTCCGCCCCGGTGATCCTCGGCGGCGTGGGATTCTCCATCGCGCCCTGCGAAGCCCTGCGTTTCGCCGGTGCGCCCTACGGCGTGTGGGGCGACGGTGAGCAGGCGTTGCCGGACCTGCTGGACTCTCTTGCGGCGGGCGGCGATGTTTCCCGCGTGCCGGGTGCGGTCTATTGGATGGACGGCGTTCTGCGCGCCACGCCGCCACGGCCATTTGACCCGGCAAACGGACCGTCGCGCAGGCGTCGCTTTCTCGATCACCCGCGCTATTTCGCCGAAGGCGGCCAAGGCGGCATCGAAACCAAGCGCGGGTGTGGACATGCATGCATATACTGCGTTGAACCACATGCGAAAGGCGGGCATGTTCGGTTGATGCCCCCGGAACGGGCGGCAGACGAAATTGCGTTCATGCTCGATCATGGCGTGGATGTGTTTCACCTCTGTGACAGCGAGTTCAATCAGCCGCCCGAACACGCCCGCGCCGTGTGCGAGGCGATCGTGCGGCGCGGCCTGCACGATCGCATCAGGTGGTATACCTACGCCAGCCCCGTCCCGTTTGACAAAGACCTCGCCCGCGCGATGCGGCGGTCAGGCTGCGCCGGGATTGATTTTGGCGTGGACCACATTGACAAGGCCATGTTGCGGCGACTGGGCCGCAACCACGACGCCGACGCCGTCCGGCGCGCCGTTGAAGCCTGCCGCGACGCGGGCATCGCCGTAATGACGGACATGCTGCTGGGGTCGCCGGGGGAAACGCGGGAAAGTCTGGCACAGGCCATCGCCACGATGCGCGAGATGGCGCCGGACTGCGTGGGGTTGTCCTGCGGCGTCAGGGTCTATCCGCATACGCCGCTGGCGGCGAACATCCGCCGCCAGGGACCGCTGCACCAGAACCCGCATTTGCACGGCTGCACGCGGGACAATGACGATCTGCTAAGACCCATCTTTTATGTGGATGCCTCGATCGGCGGCGACTTGCCGCGTGAAGTAAGCGCCTTGGTGGGAGGCGATCCCCGGTTCTTTCATGCGGACCCCGCCGAGGCCGATGGCAATTACAATTACAATGACAATTCGCGCCTGGCCAATGCGATTCGCGAAGGCGCGCGCGGCGCTTACTGGGATATCCTGCGCCGACTTGGCGAATAAAGGGGATACAGAATGCGGAGTGCGGAATGCGCACTCCGGTGTTATTCTGTGGTCTTTCGGGCCACGTTGAGGACGGGGTAGAAGAGCATGACGGCAAGGCCGATGAGCGCAAAGATGCCGGCGATGGGGCCTACATAGAACACGCCGAAGGGGCGTTCGGGGGAATTGCCCCACAGGTCCATGGACTTGCTGGCGATGAACACGGAGCCTGCCATGGAGGCCTTCATGGCCACGCCGACGAGACCGTTGTACAGCGCCTCGCGGCGCTGTCCGGAATACTGTTCATCATAATCAATGATTTCACCCATCATCGGCGTGGCCATGACATACATGATGCCCTGGCCGATGCCGCAATACGCGAAAAGTGCAGCGCCAAGGATGGTCTTTGCCTGTGCGGAGATATCCAGCACGCCGAGGACATACATCCAGGGAAGGCCTGTTGCGATGATGATGAAGGCGATGATGATCATCCATTTGCAGCGCAGCCATCTGGCGAGGGAGGGAATGACTGCATAAGACGCGAGTGCGGTGACAATGAACGGCAGCAACAGGATGGTAACGGTGGCTTCGCCGCCCTCAAGGCCCAGTTCCGCCCAGTAGGGCAGGGCGCGTTGCGCGGCCAGAAATCCAACGGTAAACATGAAAAAGCCGGTGAAGTAGATGATGAAGGGGATATTGCGCGCGGCGTCTGTGAAACCCTCAAAAATAGGCTCATTTTTTTTGGCCGCTGTCTCAGAATCATACCGCTCGCGCACCAGCCAGACCGGCAGTTGAAAAAGAACGAGCGAGATGACGGCGTAAATCGCCGAGAGACGGCGGTAGGCTTCGGGAGACGTGGGCTGTCCCTCGGGCGCGGTGGAAAGCCACTCGATGAAAAGCCCGGACAGGCCGTTGGCGACGGCCAGCCCCACCACCAGCCCGACGGCGATCCATGTGCCGAGTTTCACGCGGGCCTCTTCGGAGCGCGCCACCTCCGGACCCAGCGCAAAGAGCGGCATGGTGGTGATGGTGAAGAGGGTCCAGTGCATGCAGAGCATGAAGGTGCCGTAGTACAGGTTCAGCGGCGAATTGCCCTGGACCGGCGGATACCAGAAGGCGATGGAGGTAAAGACCATGAAGATGGAACCGAAGAAGATGAAGGGGCGGCGGCGGCCGCGGATGGGCGCGAGCAGGCGGCGCAGGCGCCCCGGCTGCGTGGAGGTCTTGTCGGAGAAGATGCCGACGACAGGACCAATCAGGGCGTCCCACATCGTGCCGATGATGAAGATGTACTTGACCATGCCGATATGGACGAAGATGGTCCGGCCCACGCCCTCCGAGGGCGAATAGAAGTAGGTGCCCCACTGGTTGATGACTTCGCTGCACAACTGGACGCCGACGTAGGCGAGGCAAAACGCCAGCCCCTCGACCCAGGTGAATTCGCGGTTCGTTCGACACTCGTTGGCCACGTGGAGAATCCTATGGGTTGAATGCCGCTATCCGATGACTGTACCGTCCGGGATGACGGCGTCCTTGTGCACCACGACGATGCCGTCACGGACGGAGTATCCCTCGCCCTCGCAATCCTTGAGGCAGTCGGAACCGCGAATGATGACTTTCCTTCCGATGCGTGCGTTGTGGTCTATAATCGCCTGGCGGATTCTTGATCCGGCGCCGATGCCGATGGGGTGCCGCCTGCGCGGGGCCGCGGTCTCAAAATAATCCGCGCCGAGAACGATGCTGCGCTCAATGACCGCGCCCTCATTGACGATGCTCCGGATGCCGACAATGGCGTCGGAGATGGTGGCGCGGTGGATGCGGCTGCCGCTGCAGACGATGGCGTTTTTGATCCGGGCGTCGTGGATGCGCACGCCGGGCAGGGCGCGGGCGTGGGTGTAGATTTGATGATCAGGATCGTGTAACGCGAAGGGCGGGTTTGGCGAGGTCATGGCCATACTCACGTCGAAATAGGACCGGACCGTCCCGATATCTTCCCAGAATCCGGAAAACATGTGCGCACAGACCTTGTGCGTTTTCAGCGCGTTGGGGATGAGTTGCTTGCCGAAATCAATCCATTCCGGATTGCCCAGCAGCAGTTCTTCAAGCACCCCGGCGCGAAATGCATAAATGCCCATGGAGGCGAGATATGGCTTCCCGCCCGCTTCAATGTCGAATTCCTTGAAGAGTCCATCAGGCGTTTTCAGCCCGTTGAGTATGGCGGAATCGGCGGGCTTTTCCACAAAACTGCGGATGCGCCCGTCACGCTGCACGCGCATAATACCGAAGGACTGCGCCGCTTCGCGGCTGACAGGGAGCGCCGACACGGTGATGTCGGCGTTCTTGCTCAGGTGGGTGGCGAGCAGGGTGCGGTAGTCCATGCGATAGAGTTGGTCGCCGGAAAGCACCAGGTAGTGTTCGGTTTCCCGGCGCCGCAGGTGACTCAGGTGTTTTCGGACGGCGTCGGCGGTGCCCTGGAACCAGTCGCCGGTTTCGTTGGTTTGCTCCGCAGCGAGGATGGTGACGTGGCCGCCGCTGAAATCGTCGAACTTGTACGTGTTGACGATGTGTCTATTGAGGGAATGGCTGTTGAACTGGGTGAGCACCGCGATCTGGTTGATGCCGGAATGAATGCAATTGCTCAGCGGGATGTCAATGAGCCGGTAGCGTCCGCAGAGCGGCACGGCGGGCTTGGCCCGCAGTTTGGTGAGGGGATAAAGGCGCACCCCGCGGCCTCCGCCCAGCACAATCGCCCGCACATGCGGGAGACTGACCGGCCCCATTGTCGGCACGGCGCTTTTCTTCATGGCGTTGCGTTCCTTCTTCATCTTTGCAGGCTGAAGTCTGTTCTCCCCCACGTGGCGCAGGCGTCGCGCCTCGATGAATGGGCGCAAACCGGGCCCTTGGCCTCTTATCGCCGCCCACCCGGGGAAACAGCGCCGATTCTACGGCATTGTTCCCGGTAGCGGGTAATACATACAAATAACACGATAAGGTAACATTTTAGCCGTCTGAAGAAATTGCTCTCATAGCCTCGTCATTGCGCGCACCACACCTCCAGCGGCGGCGATTTGCAAAAGAAAGGGGGTTCCCTTTATTCTCTCGTTACACCGCTCCTGCGGTGTAACGCACCACCGCGGCGCT
>CAZLII010000458.1:0-4243 GCA_964559065.1 uncultured Nitrospirales bacterium
ATTAGCGCCAATCCTTGTTATCTATGCAGGATTGCTCCGTTCAGCCGCACGTTGTATCGCTTTCCCCTCGTTACACCGCTCCTGCGGTGTCACGCACCGCCGCGACGCTCCCGCGTCGCTGGATGCGGCAGCGCGTTTCAACGGAACCCGTCTTCCCCGTTCGATTCCAAATACATTTGGAAAACGACGGGACGATTTGCGATAGTTCAATAGATTGTCGTAGAAATGAACATCTTGTGGACAAACTGCAACGTGGCCAAGGTATCAGCGATGGACAATGCACCGGAAAATGCGCTGGTGGTATTGGGGCCGACGGCCTCCGGCAAGACGGCGCTGGGGGTGGGCCTGGCGCGCGCCGTGAATGGGGAGATTCTGTCCGCCGACTCGCGCCAGGTCTATGTCGGGCTGGACTTGTGCTCCGGAAAAGACTTGCATGAGTACCGTGAGGGCGGCGCGCCGGTGCCGTATCATTTGATTGACATTGCCCCGATAGGCGCGGAATTCAGCGTGTTTCACTATCAGCAGGCGTTCTACCGTTGCTTTGAGGATGTGCTGGAACGCGGCCGCATGCCGGTTATTGTCGGGGGTACGGGCCTGTATCTGGATGCGGCGTTGCGGGGCTATCGCATGGTGGAGGCGCCGGAGAATCCCGCGTTGCGCCGTGAACTCGCCGGGATGCCCATGGCGGCGCTGGCGGACCGCCTGTGCGCCCTGAAACCCGCCCTGCACAACACCACGGACCTCCAAGACCGCGCGCGGCTGATTCGCGCCATCGAGATTGCCGAATACGCCAGGGACCACGCGCCGCCGCCCGCGCCGGAGGTCCGCCCGTTGATCTTCGGCGCGGCCTGGCCGCGCCCGCTGTTGCGTCGGCGCATTGCCGCGCGGCTCCGCGCGCGCCTGGATGCGGGCATGGTCGAGGAGGTCGAGCGGTTGCACGAGGGGGGCTGTACCTGGGAGCGGCTGGAGGAACTTGGCCTGGAATGCCGTTTCATCGCGGCCTATCTCCAACGGAAAATCCGCAACCGGAACGACCTTTTCCAGAAACTGTGCGCCGCCATCGTGCAATTCGCCCGACGCCAGGAAACCTGGTTCCGACGCATGGAACGTCAGGGGATAAAAATCCACTGGATTCCCCAGGCAAATCCGGAAGAAGCCCTGGACATGATCCGGCGGCGCGCCGCCGGTGGTATACTGTAATCACGGTCATGCGAGCGCGAGGAATTGCTCTCAGGCGCAACGCCGACCGGGCCGACGATTCCGCAAGGTCGGGGCGGCGGTTTGCAGAAGAAGGGCCGGCGCGTGCCTGAAGGGTGTCGGGAGATGGGCCATGATTGCTTATCGTTGCGATGGGTGCGGCCTGGAAATGCAGAAAGGCGATTTGCGCTACACCGTCACGGTGGAGGTGCGCGCGGCCTATGATGCGTTGGAGATCAGCCTGGCCGACTTGGTCCGCGACCACCGCTCGGAGATTCTCGCGCTGATCGCGCGGATGCGCAAAAGCGACGCACAGACCCTCGAGGAACAGGTGTACAAGCGCATTACGCTTGATCTCTGTCCGGCCTGCCAGCGCGCGTATATCCGCAATCCCCTGCGCTTTCATCCCGAACAGGGCGGCGCGCCCGGCCCGGTGGATATTGACGGTTTTCTCCGTTCTCTGGGCTATGGCGCGAAGGAGGGGTAGGCAATTCGGGCGTCTTCGCGACTTTGTGCCCGCGCGTTGAAAAAATCCTGAAATAAACGCAAAGACGCGGAGGCGCAAAGGCATGGACATAACGAAACGAAAAACTTTTGTGGATTTCGTTGATCGCCGCGCCTCCCTGATGAAACTGGTTATTCACACTTTCCTCATTTGCTCTGGCGCAACCGATTTGCCTTGGCAACAGGTTTTTTGTCCCCAAATCCGCACGTAAGGAATGCGGCAGGATGCCGCGTCTACTTCTTCGTCAATGTAGATGCGGCATCTTGCCGCATTCACATTTGGCAGTTTGCTCAAGAGATACATGCGCTTATGTTTGAAGCGCATTTCTTCAAATGATTCCGCGTTGCCTGGCATTTCAGAAAAACAAAATGACGCCGGTCTCTCTTGAAGTTCTTGCAAAACCTCCCGTGGCATGGGCGTTCCGCCCATGAAACACGGGCAGGATGCCCGTGCCACGTTGGATCACAGCAGGTTTTGCAGAAGCCTCTTACGTGCGGATTTGGGTTGCCCTGAAATCGCATGGCATAACAGGGGGCAACACCCCCGGATTCGGGTTCTTTCCATTTCCGGGACGGGTGCTTGTTGATCGGCTGTCCAGCGCGGACGGCCTTGGCCGGGCTGGGGGCGTTTTTGTTGCCACCGTTCCTGTTATCAACAGAATTGACATTGCCGTAAAAAAATGCTATACTTCTGTCTGTAACTGTTTTGGTTTGGTGTGGAGATTCATAATCCCGGTGTGCCGTCACGTCGTTTCAGCGCTACAGAGATCCGTTCCGACTTGTCTTCAGTGTTCTCCTGCCTTGAACTGACCCAATCCGACGGCCCGCGCGAGACATATGACTCCCCCGCCTGAAAGGAGAACACGGTAATGAACATCTTTGTCGGAAACATGTCTTTCAAGACCACGGAAACCGAACTGCGCGAAGCGTTCGAGCAGTACGGCGAGGTCAGTTCCGCCCGCATCATCATGGATCGCGAGTCGAATCGGCCACGGGGTTTTGGCTTCGTCGAAATGCCCAATGACGACGAAGCGCGCGCCGCGATTCAAGGGCTTGAAGGCACCTTGATTGGCGGCCGCAACCTGCGGGTCAACGAAGCGCGCCCGAGGGAAGAAGGGGACCGGGGAGGCCGCGAGCGTCGGCCCCCGCGCCGCTCTTCCTATTGATTGTCGCTTGACGCCCTCTCCGGCGGATCTGTCGCCGGAGAGGGCGTATTGCTTATCCCCGTGCTGAATGGGGCCGAGTCAGGGGACTTGCCGTGCCCGGGCGGCGGTCATCGTGCGCGCTGCATGCGTCAGGGAAATCCGACTGCCCGTGCTTGATTCACGGTTTGCGGGGGGGCTACATTTTTCCCTGTCATTGGCGGAGCATATTGCCGCGCGGCGCAATACCCGTGCGCGGAAGGAGAAGCAGGCATGGCGGATTTCAATCTGGAAGGGAAGGTAGCGCTCATCAACGGGGGCAGCCGGGGCATCGGAGAGGCCATTGCGCGGGTTTTTGCGGCGCGCGGCGCGACGGTGGCGGTGGCGTCGCGGAAACAGGAAAACGTGGATGCCGTGGCGGCGGCCATCACAGCGGCGGGCGGCAGGGCGTTCGGCGTGGCGTGCCATGCGGGCAAGGCGGAGCAGGTGGATGCGCTGTTTGCGCGCATCCATGCGGAGTGCGGCCGCCTGGACATCCTCGTGAACAATGCGGCGACCAATCCGTATTTCGGGCCGTTCATCATGGCGACGGACGAGGCCTTCGACAAGACCTTCGAGGTGAACTGCAAAGGGTATTTCCTGATGGCGCAGCGGGCGGCGCGAATGATGGTGGAACAGCAGGGCGGCGCCATCATCAACATCGCTTCCATTGAAGGATTAAGCCCCTCGCCCATGATGGGCATCTATTCCATGACCAAGGCGGCGGTGATCATGTTGACCAAGGTGATCGCCAGGGAACTTGGCGGCTCGAACGTCCGTTGCAACTGCATCTGCCCCGGCCTGACGGAAACCCGCTTCGCGCAGGTGCTGATCAACACGCCGGAAATCCACGACCACTATATCCAGCGCACGCCTATGGGCCGCCATGCCCAGCCCGGGGAAATCGTCGGCGCAGCCGTGTTTCTGGCTTCCGATGCGGCGGGCTACGTCAACGGCGCGGTCATCACCTGCGACGGCGGCGCTTCGACCTGATCAAGACGAAACAGGCTGAAGCCTGTACTCCCAAACAGTAGCGCAGGCGTCCCGCCTGCTTTCACGCCTATCTACACCCTGGAGGCTTTTGCAACACCTCTCGCCGCATGGGCGTCCCCCAAGAAACACGGGCGGGATGCCCGTGCCACGATGGTTCACAGTGAGTCTTGCAGGAGACTCCCCGTCCAGGGTCTTTCGATTTAATGCAAAACGGGAACAGATGGATATAAGGCTTCGCCCCTCCCGTTAACGATGAAAATGTGGGAAATTTTCCAGACAGCGTTGTCATTTCGGGCGTGATGTTGTCATTTCGAGCGTAGCGAGAAATCTTCACCACGGGCCAGGATTTCTGGGTCGCTCCGCTACCT
>CAZLII010000459.1:0-4223 GCA_964559065.1 uncultured Nitrospirales bacterium
GCTGACCCAAATGAAGTATACGCATGACACCCTCCAGTTTCCTTCCCGTGTTTCCGCCGTCAATACTGTCCCAGGCCGTGGCGCCGGCATCAACATAGACTTCGCCGCATTCCACGGTGACCGCTGCATTGCCCAGAAGCGTAATGATCGGCGGTTCCAGCGCTGTGCCGCAAATGACGGTTTGCACCAACTCCGTGCGCAATTCAGGACCAAACAAGCGATAGATACCGCTTCCGGAAAGGATGACATCCCCTGTCTGACCGGCGGGCACGTTGACCTCATACGTCAATGTGAAGGGGAATGGGGGGATGCTGATCCACACGAATTCCAATTTTCCCATGGCTCCGGGGGCAGGGCTTATGGCGGGAGCCGGCGCGCCGGATACGCCCACAAACGACCACCCTCCCGGAAGTGTTTCCTCCAAGTTCAGCGCCGTGATGCCCTCCAAGCACATACTGTCGAAAGTCACCTCAATCGCCAGGACCGCGCCCGGCGTATAGCAGGGTGAAAGCGCCACGCGGCTCAATTTCAGGCATGGAATCTCATCAAGACAGTCAATTACACGGTTGGAATACAGTTCCTGGTCCGACGCGTTGAAGACCGCAACGCCATTCAAGCACTTTGGACCGCTGGAAGTGGCGGACACCCAAATCTTGTATTGCATCGTAAAGGGGAAGACGGGAATTTCATACCAGATGAATTCCAGCAGGCCAGTGGCGCCGTCATCAGGCGCGATATAGGGCATTGGATCGGCCACCAGGCTGCCGCCCACGAAATGCCACTCCGGGGGCAACATATCCTGAAACGTAAACGACGTTACGCGTTCGGGATTTGAACAGGCAAAACTCAGGGTCACCTCAATTTCGGCGCCCGGCTGATAATGGGCGCCCTCAGGACCAACCGTGCCCGCCAACGTGCGGACTGCCGTCATTGTGGTTTCCGCCCCCACAGCCCCCGTCCAAAGCAACAAGCCCATCATCATGGACAAGATGAAACTATGCAATGTCCGACACTTTCCTGTGCATTGAAGTATTGGGTGCATCGCCGATTCCCTCCACCCGCATCGTAAAACCCGTCAATCGTTTCGGGCCGATTATCAAGGCTCCATACACGAAAGCAACCGTAATCGCCCGCCTTCGCCCAGTCTTGCGAAAAATACGCCAAAAAGAAAACAACGAGCAATGCCCTTTCTTCCGAACCGGAAGCACTTTCCTCGCGATATAGAATCGCGCACTTTTATTATATCATGCTGCTGCGAACTCGACCGGCTTGCTGTTCGCATTGCACTGTCCGTAATGAATGCGCGCAGATTCTTGAACTTTCCGCCGAGCGCGTCGTATGCTCGCCGCGTTGCGTTGTGTGCATCAAAGGAATCGAAAATGGCCTGTGAAGCGACGGTATATGCGCGGGCGGGGTTGATGGGCAACCCTTCGGATGGGTATTACGGCAAGACAATCAGCGTTTTGTTTCGGGATTTTGCGGCCAAGGTAAGCCTGTATGAAAGCCCGGAGGTGGAAATTGTGCCGAGCGTGCAGGACCGGTCCAAATACGCCTCGGTTCATGACTTGACGGAGGACGTGAAGAAGAACGGGTATTACGGTGGCATCCGCCTGATGAAGGCTGCCATCAAGAAATTCGCTGAATACTGTACGGCGCAGCGGATTCGCCTTCCCAAACGAAATTTCTCCATCCGGTACCGCTCGACCATTCCGCGGCGTCTGGGGTTGGCCGGGTCGAGCGCGCTGGTCACGGCGACCATCCGCTGCCTGATGGAATACTACGATGTGGACATTCCCCGGCATCTCTTGCCGAATCTCATCCTCAGCGTCGAGACGGAGGAATTGGGGATTGCGGCGGGGCTGCAAGACCGGGTAATCCAGGTCTATGGCGGCTGCGTGTTCATGGATTTCGACAAGGAACTCATGGATCGGCAGGGTTACGGCCGCTACGAGGAAATAGATACCGCCCTCCTGCCGTCGTTGTTCATCGCTTATCGCGAGGACCTTGGCGAAGGCTCCGAGACCTTTCACAACAATGTCCGGGAGCGGTGGATGGCCGGCGACCCGGAAGTGCGGCAGGCGATGAAGGATTTTGCCGGATACGCCCAGGAGGCGCGCGACCTGATTCTGGCGGGACGCGGACGAGAGATTGGCCCGCTCATGGACAGGAACTTCGACCGCCGCAGGTCCATCTTCAATCTCGACCCCCGCAACGTGGACATGGTAGAGCGCGCGCGGTCCGTGGGCGCGCACGCAAAATTCGCCGGTTCCGGCGGGGCGATCATCGGCACGTATGCGGACGATGATATGTTTGACGCACTGCTCCGCGTGATGCAGGACGGCGGTATCGCGGTCATCAAACCGCAGGTGGATGGATAAAGCCGATTCATGCACAGTGAGACCGAACAAAATACGGCGGGGGGAACCCTCTTCGTGATCGCCACGCCCATCGGCAACATGGAGGACATCACCCACCGCGCCGTGCGCGTGCTGGGCGGACTCAACGCCCTCGCCTGCGAAGACACCCGCATTACCCGCCGCATTTTCGAACGCTATGCCATTCCCAGCCCGCGCACCATCTTCTCCTACCACGAACACAACGAGGAAAGCGCGGGACGGCGTATTTTGGGGCTGCTGCAGGAAGGGCTGCGCGTCGGCCTGTGCAGCGACGCCGGCCAGCCCGGCATCAGTGACCCCGGCTTCCGCATTATTGCCGCCGCACACGAACAAGGCCACCGCGTCGAAGTCATTCCCGGCCCCAGCGCCGTCACCACCGCCCTCGCCGTCTCCGGGCTGCCCACCTCCAGTTTCGTCTTCAAGGGCTTCCCGCCGCGCAAGCCCGGTCCCCGCCGTCGCTTTCTCGAATTGGACCGCGACGCCCCCCACACCCTGGTCATGTATGAATCGCCCCACCGTATCGCGCAGTTGCTCAAGGACGCCCTGGAGGTCCTGGGCAACCGCCCCGCCGCTGTCTGCATCGAACTGACCAAGAAGTTCGAACAGATCCGCCGCGCCCCCCTTGCTGATCTTGCCGCTGCCTTCGACGGCGCGAACGTCAAAGGGGAAATCACAGTGGTGATTGCAGGCAGCAATCCCCGTTCTGCACGGTCTTTCCGCGACTGACCATTGCTTTTATTTATAAAATGAAATTTGTTATTATTAAAACTTGAAAAACAACCGGAAATTTAGTACGGTTATCTCCGCCATGACGACGACTTACGCCGTCGTCGTGGTGGATGCAGCCGAATTGACATATAAAACTGCTATTTATCTTTTATGCGTAAGGTATATGTAAACAGATGGGAGGAGAACGCGCCATGCCGGAAAATGATCACAAGTTTGCGGTGAATCTGGACAGTCCGATTGCGGTGTATGTTCAAATCGAAAACTTGGTCCAATTTGCCATTGTGTCCGGCAAATACAAGGCCAGGGATACGTTGCCGTCGGTGCGGGAGATGTCGGAAAACCTTGGTCTCAATCCCAACACCATCACCAAAGCGTACCGTGATCTGGAAATCATGGGCGTGGTGAGTACGCGTCGGGGCGTAGGGGTGTCCGTTACGGACAAGGCATTGAAGGTGTGTGAAGGCCGAATACGCGCCATGGTGACGGCGCACTTGCGCGAGGCGGTGTCGGAATGTCTTGCGACGGGGATGTCCGGGGCCGAAGTCCGCAAGATCGTCTCGGAGGCGATTGAGTCCGGGCTGATGCCCTATCGTCCGTAAGGAGGCGTTAGAGGTCCGTCTCCGGCCAGCCTTCGCGCCCTATCAGCGGCACGAAAATGCAGGAGATGGATTCCATCTCCTCATAGCCATCCCCGTGACGGACCACTTTCAACAGCCGCTGGAGTTCGCGTCCGCCGATGGGGCAGATGAGGCGTCCCCCCTCGGTCAATTGCGCCTTCAGGGAGGCCGGGAGGGACGGACTGCCCGCCGTGACGAGAATGGCGTCATAGGGCGCGTCTTCGGGCCATCCGGCGCTGCCGTCGCCCGCGAGCACGGTGGCGTTGTTGTAACCCATCTCGGCGAGGCGTCGTTGCGCCTGCTCCGCCAGCGCCTCGTGTCGTTCAATGGATATGACCTCGCGGGCCAGACGCGCGAGGATGGCCGTCTGATAACCGGACCCCGTGCCGATTTCCAGGACGCGGTCCTCCGGGGCAAGGGCCAGCAGTTCGGTCATTATGGCCACCATGTAGGGCTGCGAGATGGTCTGGCCGTAGCCGAT
>CAZLII010000460.1:0-4208 GCA_964559065.1 uncultured Nitrospirales bacterium
ATCTGCGCGCCTGTTCGCGGTCACTCCAGAGCGTTGAAATCGCGTGTCGTCATTTTCGCGAAGTGCTTGACCTTGCCCGCCCCGGCGATTTCGTGTATTTCGATCCCCCCTATCACCCGGTATCGGCAACCTCCAGTTTCACCGCCTATGACAAGGGCGGGTTTGGCGAAACGGACCAGCGTGAACTGGCAGCGGTCTTCACGGCTTTGACCGACCGAGGCGTCAAGGCGCTGATGTCGAACTCGATGACGCCATTCATCACAGAACTTTACGCCGATCTGCGTTTTCGGATAGAGGAAGTATATGCGACGCGCGCCGTGAACAGCCGCGCCGACCGTCGGGGGAAAATCGCCGAGGCGCTGATCCGCAATTACGCGATGGAAGCGTGAAAAAAGGCGCCCCCAAACTTCCAGGGGCGCCTTTTATTCCTTCTGCTCGTGCGATGTGTCGCCGGGCAATCAGTAATCACGTATTCGCTTCAAGCAACACCGCCCAGGCGCGTGATACCGGGGTCTTTCCGGGGTAGCGCACAAACTCCACATGGCCGTCCATGTACAGCACATTGCCGCCGCCCGGGACATGGTTAAAGTATTCCACGCGCGAACTGACGTCATCGCTCATGATCCAGATTTCGCTCTGCGCCCTAGCCGAAGCGGCAGGATTGTTGATGTCGGTAATCAGGAAACGCTCGATGCCTTCCCGCAGCCGATACACGGTTAGGCTGCCAAAAGATGAGTCATTCTCAATTCTACTGGGATCGTTGTTGTTGTACCAAGCGTCATAGCCAGCCAGCACTTCGCCCAATGCGAGGATGAAATCCACATTGAAGTAATTTCCGCTCAGATAATTGTCCGTCGTGATGGTGGAATCATTTTCTGCCTGCGGAGTGACATATGTTTCTGTGCTGGAAATTAGGAACCCGAAGTAGTTGTAGGAATGGGCATTGAATCGGCAAGGATTCTTGCCGTCATGGTTTGGGTCTCCGAAGAAGTTCCAATCGCCATTGTCCACATAGGTTCGGGCTGTTGCATCGGACGGGCAAACCAAGATGTTCACGTCCGTCAGGTACTCGGGATACACAGAGGGGCCGTTGAAAAACGCTTCAATGGAATCCCGTTTTGCACAATCAAGCGGGTTAACACTGTTGGAATCCCCCCTCCAAAGCGACATGGAGGGATATCTTTCGCCTTTTGACTCATTGGCGTACATCTTGAACACCAATCCCAATTGCTTGAGATTGTTTTGACAACTGGAGCGACGCGCTGCCTCGCGGGCGCGGGCAAGCGCCGGGAGCAGGATAGCCGCCAGAATACCGATGATCGCAATGACCACCAGCAGTTCTATCAATGTAAAGCCCTGCCTTTTCATTCGTAAGTCCTCCTTTGTATTTGAGATTACAAATCAATAAGACCGGTCATCTCAGTCCCATTACATTCTTTGCCCTGCTGTACATCACCTCCTTTCGCACGCTCTACCGTGGCGTATTATATCTCAATACCGAGGTTTTTGCAATGCTCTTTTTTTGCCCCCAGCATTGGCACATTTGGGACACTACGTCCGCATTTTCCGCATTTTCGCCACCTCAGACATTTGCGAAATGGGCATTTTTTACCGCCGCATCATAGCCCCTCCTGATATTTCTGATGAGAACTATCCTGCTTCAGAATACCGAGTTCTTCAAACAGGGAACAGCGCGTAATTACCTGTTCGCGCGTGTTCCCAGACGTGTCTTTGCCAACGGGGGCAATGCCCAGAACCCAGAAGACCTGAAAAACTCCGCAGTTTTCATGCTCGATAAGACGTTATATTTCAATAGGTTGACGATACTGTCCAGATTCATATAACATTTTAGCCGACTGAAGTAATCAGTGCTCATAACGCCGTCATTGCGAGTCCCAGACCTCCTCTGGCGGCGATTCGCAGAAGAAAGGGGCCCACTTTCTTAGCAGCGAAGCGGCACAACGTGCGGCTGAGCGCAGCAATCTTGAACAGATAACCAGGATTTGCGCTGATATGGAGTGCGCCGTCTGTTCGGCGCTTTGGCTCAATTGAGGGGGTGGCTTGGAAAACCCAGCCAAAGCGCCGACCTGTCTGTGGCCGCAACAGGCAATGCTGGTATCCGAGTATTTGGGCCGCACGTTGTCAACTCGCATGGAATAACGGAACGTTTACCATTAAGGTAATTGGAATTGTCCGGGGATTTTGCATTACAATCAGCCGAAAAGCGACAGGCCGCCCTCTTTACGCGATGATGGCGCAGCCTCGAACGATAATGCAGGTAATTTCAAAGAAAGGAATGGGCGTATGTTCAGGTGTATGGCCGGTGTGCTAGTGATACTAATGATAAGTGTATTTTCGGGATGCGGCGGCGAAGCGCCAGCGCCTCAGGCCGCGCCGGCGGCAGCGCCGGTGGAGAAGCAGGCCCCCCCCCAGGCGGCTGTGCCCGCCAGGACGGCTGAAAAAGCGGCGGAGGTCCCCCCCACCGCCGCATTGAGGCCTCCTGCTTCCACCAGTCCTGCCCCGCAGGCATCCCAGGAGGGTGCGGTGAAGCCGGCGGCGCAGGTATCTGGAGCGAGGATTGTAAGCCCGGAACCCGTTTATGATTTTGGCGAAGTGGATTCGGAAGAGAAGGTGCAGCATGCATTTCTGATTCGCAACGTCGGCACGGAACAATTGGAAATCCGCAATGTCCGGACCTCATGCGGATGCACGGTGGCGCAACCGGAAAAGAAATCGCTGGCGCCCGGCGAGGAGACGAAGGTCCCCGCGACGCTTTCTCTGAAGGGACGCCAAGGCGCCCAGACGAAGACGATTACGATTGAATCCAACGACCCGGAGAACCCGACCTATAGACTGGAATTCAAGGGAACGGCGGTCGCCGCGATTACGGTGGAGCCGCGCATGGTCAATTTCGGGCGCATCGCCGATAACGAATCGAAATCGGAGACAATCCGCATCTGGTCCACAAAACCCGACATTGCGTTCAAGGTGGAATCGGTGGAAGTGGTTGGTTCGGAACAGGTGAAAGCGGAATTGAAGGAAGTGCAGGAAGGCAAGGAATATGCGCTTCAAGTAGCCCTGGCCAGTCCGCTGAACCCGGGAAATCTCAACGCGCGCGTCACCCTCAAAACGGACTATCCTGCCTACGCCAACATACCCGTGACGGTCTTTGCCGTGGTGGTTGGCGATCTCGACATTGCACCGAATGAAATCACCCTGCGCTTCAGCGAAGAGCCGGACAAGAAGAGTACGCAATATCTGCGGGTGTCGCCGGGACGCGTGAAGGAATTCAAGATCACCAGCGTGGAAACGCCTGTTCCCGGCATGCTTGCGGAAGTGCAGGAACGGTCTCCCAACGATTATCTTATCAAGGTGATTGACATGCCGCTGGATGACTCGCTTGAAGGAAAGGAACTGCTGGTTCATACCGATGTAGAAAGCATGCCGTTGATCCGGGTGCCCTTCAAGATTGTCCGTATTCCGGCGCTGCGCGCCGCGCCTTCGGCGATTGGGACGACCGCCCCGGATGCGGCGCGCCGCCCTGCGGCGATACGTCCGCCGGCGCTCCCGCAAGCCCCGACAAACGCGCCCTCGGCGTCCACCAATGCCCCTTCGATCACTTCGAACGCGCCGCAAAACACGACAGAGTAAAACGCGCTTAACGTAACCATGAACAAATTCCGGCCCGCCTGATGGAATTCAGCGGGCCGGATTCATTTCGGAAAGAGTTCTGCCGTTTTGATGTTCACGCGCGGCGCTGTTTGAAGAGCCATCGTATGGCTTGCTTGTGCTCGTAAGCCAGGTCCCATGAATTGTGGCCGGTATCCGGAAATTCCGTGTACCGGACGTTGCCGCGGGCGGCTTGTAATGCAGCGACCATTTCTCTGGAACGCTCCACGGGGACGGTGGGGTCATCGGCGCCGTGAAAGACCCACGTCGGCAGGGTCGCAAGACGGCGGATACGTTCCTCCGGGGCGCCGTAATCGCCGGAAAGCGGCCTGCCGAGACGCGCGGCAACCTCCTCCACATTGCCGCCGCCGCATATCGGCACCAAGGCCGCGAAGGACCCGTCCATCCTCGCCAACCCCGGCAGCGAGGAAGAGGTCGAGCTGTTCGAATCGATCCGCCGCCAGCTCGCGAAGTACGCCGGCTGGTACGAGCGCCAGCTGAACGCGATCGTCGGCGTCACCGAGGAAACCACCACCAGC
>CAZLII010000461.1:0-4198 GCA_964559065.1 uncultured Nitrospirales bacterium
TCCGCAGCGAGGGCGCTTGCGCGGGCGAGTCGCTCGCGAACCGGCCCCGGCTCCGGCATCCGGGGGAAAATGCTGAGCAGCAACACCTTGCATTCCGGCAGCCGCGCGCGCAGGATTCCTACAATCTGCGCGATGCCCGCCGCGATCTCTTCCGCCGTGTTGGCCTCGTAGTTGTTTGTGCCAATCATCACGACGGCCAGTTTCGGCGCAATGCCGTCGAGGTTCCCATTCTCCAAACGCCAAATCACGTGTTGGGTGCGATCTCCCGAAATGCCGAGATTCACCGCTTTGCGGTCGGCGTAATACTGGTCCCAAATCTCGTGTCCCCCACTTTCCCAACCCTGGGTGATGGAATCGCCGATGAAAATCAGGTCGGCATCGCCCTGCTGCGCCCGGACGTTCATCGCCGCATGCCGCTGCTGCCACCACTCATCAGGGCGTGGCTCCGCCTGCATGCTCGACGGGACCGGCGTTTCCTGTGCGTTCACCATCCACGGCGAGACCGCCGCCACAATGCACGCCGCCAACACAAACCGCAATACACTACGCTTCCGCATTGTTCCTGAACCTCCTGCACACGCGCTCCAAGCGCGATGAATTGAAACCGATGGCGTCGCGCCGCTGCAGGACGCCGCCGACGCGACATCGAAGACCTATCATACCACAGCAGACGGGCCGGATGCTTGACGCCGAAAATGTGGACGCGGCGTCCCGCCGCGTTCGTCCTGTTCCAAACCGACGCGGCAAGATGCCGCGTCTACTGTTATCGCAGTCGGCCGCGACCCGCACCGGTTGCACCGTCCCCAAAGAGTTGCTACAAGATTCTTTGCGTCTTCCCCTCTTTTCGTTGCACAACTCACGGAACTTCGGAAGCAAGAAAGTTGTCGCCAGGGAATTGACAACCTCCGGCGCGTGTTTTTACCATGCAGCGCACCGGTGGAATCCTTAAGGCGGGGCTTGAAGCAACGGCGGGAGGAAGACGCATGAAATCAGTGTATTCAAAGTGGTTTTTTTGTGCCCTGGCGATCGCGATGATCATGGTGACCGGCGGAGGAGAATGGGCGGCGGCGCAGGAGGTCACATCGGTATCGGCGGAGACGCAGGATCGAAACGTCCCGCCATCCAATACGCCCGATGAAACCGGCCGGGCGCGGCGCATTTTCCGCATCCAGGACGCCTCGTGGCGTTTTGAAGTCACAGGGGGCGGCGGTTTGCCCGGCGGATCGCGCAAGGCGGAGCGCGACGGCGATATCATGTTCACCGGCACGGTGGACTATGAGATTCCGTTCATGGCTTACGGCGCGTTCGGTCCGCGCCTGATGCCGATTTTCGTCTATGATCAGCGGCGCGCCGATGTCGTCGTGGGCGGCGGCGGCCTGGCGATTCGCGTGTACCACGTCAAAGACGAACAACGCGGATTTTTTCTGGAAGGCGAGGCGTTGGTGTTGGGGCATTATCACCGGTTCCGGGGGGACGGCTCGCATGTTGATTTCATCACGGGCGGCGGCGTGGGCTACAAATGCCGCGCGGGCTGGCACGCGATTGTGAAGTTCGAGCACATCTCCAACGCGGGCATCAGCCGCGACAATTCCGGCGTCAATGTGCTCAGCGCGGGGATGGGCTGGTCGTTTCGCAGCGGCGGGCGGCGGAACGGATCAGGCGAGCGTCTTGCGAAAGCGCAGGGTGGCCAGCGCCAGTAGCGCCACGCCCATGCCGCCCAGCACCGCGCCCTCAAACCACAGGTCGGCAAATCCGGCATCGCGCAGGATGATGCCCCGCAAAATGCGGATGTAGTAGGTGACGGGCACGCATTGCCCGAAAATGTAGATTGGCGTCGGCATGGTCTCCTGCGGAAAGATGAAGCCGGAAAGCAGCACGGAGGGGAGGATGACCAGGAAAGCGAACTGGAGCGCCTGAATCTGGTTGTCCGTGAAGGTGGAGATCAGCAGGCCCAGGCCCAGCGTACACACCAGAAACAGCATGGTGAAACCCGCGAGCAGCGTCAGGCTGCCCGCAATGGGCACCTGGAACAGCAGGCGCATCAGCAGAATCACGGAAACCGTCTCCGCAATGCCGATGATGGCGTAGGGAATCAGTTTGCCCAACACCAGCCCCAGCCGCGACACCGGCGTCACCATGAGTTGTTCCAGGGTGCCCTGCTCCTTCTCGCGCACGATGGCGAAGGTGGTCAGCAGCATGATCACCACCTGCAGGATGATGCCGACCAGGCCGGGCACCATGAAATTCGTGGTGCGCATGTCCGGGTTGAAGAGCACGCGCGGGCGCACGTCCACCGGCATGCCGTTGTCTATGCCCAGCACGCGGCCCAGAATCTCCACGGAGGTGCGCAACCCGATCGCGTTGCTGACATTGAGCGCCTGCATCGCCGACGACGAGTCGCTGCCGTCAATCAGCACTTGGACCTGGGCCGGTTCCGCCGTGAGCGTCTTGTCGCTGTAATCCGGCGGAATCTTGATGGCGATCCGCGCCGTGCCCCGCACAATCGTGCGGTACATCTCCTCGTCCGAACTGACATGCCCCACGATGTCGAAATAACCGGAATTAACGAAGGCGTCGAGTAACTGACGACTTTCCTGCCGCCCATCAAGGTTGTACACCACCGTCGGGATGTGCTGGATGTCCATGTTCACGGCGAAGCCGAAAATGGTCAACTCAATCCCCGGGATGGCGAGCATGAGAAAGAGCGTCTTGGGATCGCGCATGATGTGGCGCGTCTCCTTGTAAACAATGGCCGCCAGTCCCCTAAACATTGGCGGACTCCCTCTCCCGCTGGCGGGTCAGCGTGACAAACACGTCCTCGAGCGTGGGCGGGATGGGCCGCGCCGTCGCGCTGGGGAAACCGCAGCATGCCAGGTCTTCTTCGAGGCGCCGCTCCGTTCCCTTCTGCGCCAGCACATGCACCACGTCGCCGAAGATGGTGGCGTCGAGTACGTAATCGAACGCGTTCAGCGCGCGCATGGCCGCGGGCACCCGCGCACAGCGCAGTTCCAGCCGGATCGCGCCTTCCGGCGTCACTTCCGGCAGCGCCTTCAACTCGTTCGGCGTGCCGCAGACGATCAGTTTCGAGAAGTAGATGTAGCCGATGTGGCTGCACCGCTCCGCTTCGTCCATGTAGTGCGTCGAAACGAAAAACGTCACGCCCTGCGCGGCGAGATCGAAGAGCAGGTTCCAGAGATCGCGGCGGGCCACCGGGTCAATGCCCGCCGTGGGTTCGTCGAGGAACATCATGCGGGGGCGGTGGATCAGGGCGCAGGCCAGGGCGAGGCGCTGCTTCCAGCCGCCGGAGAGCCGCAGCGCCAACTGTTTGCGGTACGGCGAAATCCCCACGATCTCTATCACTTCCTCGATGCGCCGGGCGCGTTCGCGCCAGGGAATGCCGTATATCCCCGCATAAAATTTCAGGTTTTCCATCACCGAAAGGTCGTTGTAGAGACTGAACTGTTGCGACATGTAGCCGATGCTGCGCTTGATCGCTTCGCTGTCGCGCACCACGTCGTTGCCGAGCACCGTGGCGTGACCCTCGGAAGGACGCAACAGCCCGCACAGCATGCGGATCACCGTGGTTTTGCCCGATCCGTTCGGGCCGAGGAACCCGAAGATATCGCCCTCCTCGATGGAGAGGTTCACCTGGTCCACGGCGGTGATCGCGCCGAAGCGCCGCGTAAGGTCCCTCGCCTCGATCACATTGGCCATGCTTCAATGCGCTCCGCCGTTTCTGGGCAGGTGCGCCGTGGCGCTCATGCCGGCGCGTAGTTTGCCGCCGGCCGAATCGAGTTTGATCTTCACCGCGAAGACCTGCTGCACGCGCTCCTCCTGGGTCTGCAGGTTGCGCGGCGTATATTCGCCCTGGCTGGCGATGTGGATGATTTCGCCCGTGAAGGATTCCGCGCCGTGCGAATCGGTGGTGATGCGCACCTGCTGCCCCACGCGAATCTTCCCGAGCATCGCCGCGCTCACATACACGATCAGCCGGAGATCATCCGGGTCCACCAACCGCACCGTCGGCCCCGGCCGGATCAAGTCGCCCACGCGCACATGCACCGACTCCACCACACTGTCCAGCGGCGCCGTCACCGTCATCTCCCGCAGCGCCGTCGCCGCGCGGTCGCGGTCCGCCGCCGCCGCGTCGCGCGCGGCGCGCGCCGCCGCCAGGTCTTCCGCGCGCGCCCCCGCCTTC
>CAZLII010000462.1:0-4198 GCA_964559065.1 uncultured Nitrospirales bacterium
TCAGGAAAAAGTTCCGTGCGGCTTTCGACCGCAATCATGGCGGTTTTGGCGATCACGGCGCTGTGCGGCGAGGCCGCCGCGGAAGCGGCGGCAGTGCGCAACGGCGTGGCCGTGGAGGGCGCGGCAGCGGCGCACCTCAAGCCAAGGCCCGCACCAGCGGCCAGGGAGATTTCAAAAAGCGGCGACTGCGACATATTCATTGACTTCGATGATGCGGCGGCGCCATGCTTTTTCCTCCTCACCACGCGTCTCACAGATGCTTATGCCCCGCTCGGCGTGCATTTCGCGGGGCCGAGCGGTGATGACGGCGGCGCTGTGCTGGATGAATGCGGGCTTCCCGAGGTAACCGGATACTCTTCTCCGAACTTCCTTGCATTTAATACGGGGGCAGCCTTGAGCGATGGTGGCGTGCCACAGGGGCCGGAGCGTATTTCCTTCGATTTTCCGATCTGGCGCTTCAGCGCGAAGGTCGGCGGAAACGCCGCCGGCAATGTTACACTCACCGGATTTGACCCGGGGGACAATCCGATTTGCGTTGACATCGCCCCGGTACAGCCCGATATGGTGGAAATTGATGTTATCGCGGGGAATATCGCCTATGTCGAGATATCGTTCACCTCGCCATACCTCATAGTAGATGATATATGCATTTCCAAAAACTCGGAGGGACATATTCTGCTTTTTGTGGACACCTGCGGGGCAGGTCAGAATTGCGCAACCCCGGCGCTGGCCAATTTAGGGCTGTCCAATGTCACCAGAGTGGAAAGCCTGGCCACTTTGTCGTCGCTGCTGAATCTTTATAATTGGGAACTGGTAATTATTGACGAATACAACAACGAGCTTCCTGCGGAAATCCTGAACAAATTGCAGACGTACTATAGCGGTGGCGGTCGCGTGATTCTCTTTGCCTGGGACCTGTTCACAGCGCATGCCGCGCATCCCCTGTGGGCGCATCTGGGCATCTGCGTGCTCAGTGAATACCTGAATCCCAAGCCTGTCTACGATTGGGGAGTCAGCACGCTGTTTACAACTCCGAACGCCGTTCCAAACCTCTCCGTTTTTGAAAATGCATGCATGACGGACGGACAGAATCTGGATGTGACAACCGGCCTCCCCCACGCCGGATACACGGCGTCGAGCATGCCCGACGAAGTGGCCATCGCTTCGGACCCGGATATACGCTTCATCGTCAATGCCTTCGCACCGCAAACGGTTTACCAGGACGCCGACAGCGACGGCAAGCATGACATGGTGGAGTTGTATGAAAATGAGATCGCCCATGTTCTGCGCGGTTCCGGCGTGCTTTTGTACACTGTTCCCTGCGGCGGCAGTGCGGATTTTGCCGAGCCAGCCCTGCAAAACCTGGGGCTTCCCTATACGAAGACGGAGTCGTCTGCCACGCTTCTGTGGCAACTCCAGTTGGGCGAATGGGACCTGGTTATCGTGGATGAATACAATTTGGGATTATCCATGGACAAAACAGATCAACTTCTCAATTACTATGACAGCGGAGCCAGGATTATCTTCTCGTCTTTCAATTTGGGCATGTATGAGGCGCTTCCGTTCATGGACAGAACAGGTGCGTCATATGTCTCGTCTTATGTTGTGCCGGTGCCGATATTCCCCTGGAGGATGGACTTCCCGTTCTTCACAACGCCGAATGAAGTGCCGGCATTGATGGACTGGTTGAATACCTGCGCCACCGACGGACATTACCTGGAACCCATCGACGGCTGGGACATTGCCGGTTATACACCTTCTTCCGAGGTCAACCAGACGGCACTGATCCTCAACACGGACGGGCGGCTGATTCTTAACGGCTTCATGCCGGGACTGGTGAATCAAGACGATGATGGCGATGGCAAGCAGGACATGGTCGAACTTTACGAGAATGAGATTTATTTCATGATATGGACTGCGACATACCTATGCATACCCATCGGTGATGTGGTCTGCGACTCGGTGTTCTTTGGGACCACTATTGGCATGCCCTCCGAAATAGACTTCTACCCCTACATCGGCTGGAACGAATCCGGGCCTGAGGCGGTCTACAGTTTCACCCCGATCGCGGACGCGGAAGTCATCATTGACATTGTCGGTTTGACGGGCGACCTGGACATTTTTGTTCTGGAAGACGTGTGCCCGGTCACCCGCTGCATCGCTCATGGCGATACAATGGTCATGTTCTCCGCGGTTTCAGGCATTACATATTTCATTGTGGTTGATGGCTTCAGCGGGGCGGCCAGCGATTTCGCGATGCTCATTACGTGTGTAGGAAGCGAAGGCGAGGGCGAAGGCGAGAGTGAATTCCACAGCGCCGACCAGAATCACGACAACCTCATCAGCCTCTCCGAGTTGCTGCGGGTGATCCAGTTCTACAACTCCGGCGGCTACCACTGCGCCGACCCGCCCGACAGCACCGAGGACGGCTATGTGCCCGGCCCCGGCGCGGACCATACGTGCACGCCGCACGCCTCGGACTACAACCCGCAGAACTGGATGATCAGCCTCTCCGAGTTGCTGCGCGTGATCCAGTTCTACAATTCCGGCGGCTATTACCATTGTCCGCTGGACGGCACGGAGGACGGGTTCTGCCCCGGTCATCCATGAAATAGCCGTTAAGACCGCTTGATCTAACGTTCGCGGCATTCAGCGAACAGAACGGTCCACATAGGTTACGGCGAAGTTGACGCCGCGCGCCGGGAATCGGCATGATGCGGTGACGGATTTCGCAACGCGGGCTTCATGCCTGTACATTGCAGACTGAAGCCTGTACTCCGAGCAGCCGTGCAGGCGCCCTGCCTGCACGGCGAATTTCATGGGAGGATTGAAAATGTCAGCGGTCATGATGGTTGTTTGGGCAGTGGCGTTGGCGGCGCAAGCCGGGGAGGATACGGCGATGAACACGACCGGCGTTTGGAGTGTATTGGATTTCGGGGCCGTGGGCGATGCTTCGGGCGACAACACGGAGGCATTCCAGGCGGCGCTGGACGCGGCGCGCGCGGCAGACGGCGGGGTGGTGACGGTCCCGGCGGGCCGATACCGCTTTGAGGGCGCGATCACCGTGCCGTCGAACGTGACGCTGCGCGGCGTCTTCGCCTATGCGCCGGCGCACGCCGGCATCCGCGACGGCGGCCACCAGGAGCGCCCGGAATTCGGCAGCGTGCTAGAGCCATACGGCGGCGCAGGCGATGAGGATGCCGCGCCGTTCATCACCCTGCAGGCCAACGCGACGGTTCAGGGCTTCACGGTGCACTACCCCGCGCAGGACCCCAAGGCCGACGCGCCCACGCCCTACCCGTGGACCATCCGCATGCGCGGCAATAACCCGGCGGTGATGGACATGCAGTTGCTGAACCCCTACAACGCGATTGACGCCTCGGAAAACCAGCGCGCGCTCATCCGCAACATCCACGGCCAGCCCATCCACATCGGCGTCTATGTGGACCGCATTTACGACATCGGCCGCATCGAAAACGTGCACTGGAACCCGTGGTGGTCCCATAAAACCCCCGTTTTCGATTGGCAGATGAAGCACGGGATCGGCTTTATTTTCGGCAGGACCGACTGGCATTACGTCCTGAACACGTTCTGCTTCGGCTATAACGTCGGCTATAAGTTCATCGAAACGAAGGACGGCGCGACCAACGGCAATTTCCTGGGCATCGGCGCGGACGACTGCCACACCGCGCTGCTCGCCGAGCAGACCGCCCCGATGGGCGTCTTGATTACCAACGGCGAATTCGTGTCCTTCAACGGCCCCGACCCCACGATGGTCCGCGTGGAAAAGACGCATTCCGGCACCATCCGCTTCAGCAATTGCGCGTTCTGGGGTCCGTCCAACCGCAACGCGGTGGTGGACGGCCACGGCACCGTCGGCTTCAGCGATTGCACCTTCATGCAATGGGGCCACCGGCGCGGCGACCGCAAACAGGAAACCGACACGCCGAGCATCGAGGCGCTGGGCGGCTCCATCCTGGTGCGCGGCTGCGAGTTCCTCGAAGACAAACCGCAAATCCGCCTGGGACGCGGCGTCGAGCGCGCCATCATCACGGAAAATCTCATCGCCGGGAAGATGCGCATCGAAAACAAGGCGCGCGGCCGCCCGATCATCAAGAACAACGCCGCAACGCCCCGAGGCAAAGTCTGGCGCGAACACCACCACAGCGCCCCCGGCTGCCGTTCCCGGCCGTTGCGG
>CAZLII010000463.1:0-4191 GCA_964559065.1 uncultured Nitrospirales bacterium
GCCGAAGTGGGCTGCTCATGGAATACCGGCCAGGGATGGAGGACCCCGGGGGCGCGTCGTTCTTTATCGCCCATGCGCAACGCCGCCATCCGGAACGCCGCGTGGCCGCCGTGCCTGTCTGCCGCACTTACAATCCGGTCTCCCGCCAGACCACGGTGGTGTTTTGGGCGCCTGCCTACCTGAAAATTCCAGCGGACCGCGACGCATTGCGCCGCTTCGATCACGAACTTGTGGCGCGCATCGGCGGCCTGGTGGAAATTCAAGTGCCGCATGTGGTTTGCGGGGTGCTGTATCTGCGGTGCCTGCACGGGTTGCACGAACATGTCGCCATCGCGGCGCTGACGGCGGCGGCGCGCCATGTTTTTGAGGGGTTGGCGCAGCGGCATCTGGAGCCGGCGGCGCGGCAGGACCTCGGCCGCGCGGTTCGGGATGCGGTGCGCTATCTGCGACGGCGGCGCATGCTGCGCGTCGCGGGGGACGTAATCATCCCGGATGCAGAACGCATATTACGCACACCACCGCTTGACACCCGTTACGGCAAGCGTAATCCCGTCAAGTATCTGGTCAATCAGGTGTTGCATCTGGACGATTTGACGGCTTTGCTGGAGGAAGCCTATCGCATGTAATCGGCGGGCTGCTTGCCCCGTCCCCGAATTACACATCTCCGTTGTCATCGTCGTATTCGTCATCTTCGCCGGGGTTGCCGTTGTCTTCCATTTCGCTCCAGACTTTGCCGGCGATTTCAAGGGTTTGGCGCGACCGGATGGCCTTGGGATTCGCAGCGAGGATTTTCTCCCATTCCGCCTCGGCCTTTTCTGTTTCGCCGCGCTTCTCATAGGCCACCGCAAGCAGCATCCGCGCCGCCTCCAGATCAGGGTCAAGTTCCACGGCCTTGGAGAGCAGCGCAAAAGCCTTGTCCAAATCGCCGCCCTGACGCGGCGTGGCAAAGAGGAAGGGCCGCGCCACGGAAACATAGGCGTTGGCATTCTTGGGGTCGAGTTCCATTGCGCGCGCCGCGTTGCTTTCCATGCGGTTGCGGTATTTCTTTCCCTGATATTTCGTGCGGATCATCACGCCGTAGAAATCCGCTCGGAGCCGGTGCGCCTCCGAAATCTCCCCCAGCGCATCGGCGACCTGCATGCCTTCGCGCGCCGCCGCGTCAATGCGGTTGGCCAATGCGCGGCGCTCGCTCCGGTTGGCGTCATCGCTGAGTTCTTCAAAATCAACCCGGGCCAATTCTGCGACGAGCAGGAGCGCGCGCCCCAATAGAAGACGGTTTGACGCACTGGGATCACGGGCGACTTCCTTTCGCGCCTCCCCCACCAGCGCCTGCGCGGCGGCTATATCATAATCGCGGCCCGCTGCAGTCAACTGCGATTCCAAATCGCCCGCCTCGGCTGCCAACAACACACAAAAAGCGATAACCGTATGCATCAGCGTTCTCCCGCGTTGCGATTGTTCAAACGGCGCAAATTGTAGCAAGCGGCGTCTGCGCCTGCCAAATTGGACCGCGTGTCAACCGCGGTCGGTTTTCATGTCCATTCCGGAAACATGTCCTGTCACCGGAAATGGACGAAACCCCCGGCGGACTATTCACTGCTTTGTGGCGGCGGCGCGCATTCCAAGCCGACAGATGTTCTTGCCGAAAGCACTTGCAGAATGGCCGGAATCAGCATGATGTCCGCCACCAGGGCGACAATCATGGCAAAGCCGCACAAAATGCCGAAATAATGAATTGGAACAAAGACGGACCAGCCCATTGCGAAGAAGCCGATGCATGCGGTCGCCGTGCTGATCGTGATGGGCGGTCCCACCCTGCCCAGCGCCGCTTCCATCGCGGCGGCAAGCGTATGTTCGGAACGCAGGCTTTGCTTGCAGGCGCTGAGCATGTGGATGGCGTTGTCCACGGCAATGCCGAGCGCCACGCTGGCCACCATGACCGTGGCGCAATCCAGCGGCACATCGAGCAGGGCCATGAGACCGAAGGTGCAGAGGATCGGCAGCAGGTTGGGCGCGAAGGAAACCAGGGTGAGCCGCCAGGAGCGCAAGCCTATCAGGATGCACAGGAAGATGCTGACAAAAGCGAAACTGAAACTGGTGATTTGCGTGGTGACCAAACCCAACTCCGCTTCGGCCAACAACAGCACAATGCCCGTGATGTACCCTGTCATGGGTGGCGGAAGATTGTTCAGGAATTCCCCGGCCTGGCGGGCAATGTCCAGAAAATGACTGGTGCTCGCATCGCGGATTAACACCGACAGGCGCATGACCGTGCCGTTCTCCGCGACGATCCGCGACAATTCCTCCTGAGCCGCCTCATCCAATTCATCCACGAGCGCCTGTGCGGCGGCCGTGTTTTCCGGCAACACATAGAACGCCGGATCAAAATCGTGGTCCCATTGGTTCAGTTTCTTGATCAGATCGAGCGGCGACACCACCCGCGCCACGCCCGGCCGCTTCGACAATTCTTCCGTGAGCGATTCCATCGCCCCCCAGCATCGGTCGTCCAGCCAGCCGTTCGGCGCTTCCACCACGATTTCCAGGGAATCCAGTCCCGTCAGCCGTTCGCTGACGAACAAGTAATGCTGCACCGGCTCCAAATCCTCGGGCAGGAAACTGAGCGTGTTTGATTCCACCCGCAGGAAGGTCAGGCTGTACAAGGTGAGCGCCACAAGGACGCCGCCGACGCCCAGCACCAGCCGGGCATGGCGCATGGCGAAATGTCCCGACCAGACCGTCCACCTCATGGGGCGCGGCTTTTTCTTGCCGTGCGCCGGCACGCGCAAGAGCCGAATCAACAGCAGCCCCACGGTCAGGTTCACCGCCAGCGAAATCACCAGGCCCGCCGCCGCAAAAGCGCCCAGTTCCTGGATGGGGCGCATGTTGGCGGTGAGCAGCGACAGAAACCCGCAGGCGGTGGTGAATGCGGCGAGCGCGCAGGGCAGCGCCTTGTCCCGCAACGCGGCCGTTACCGAATCGTGCACGGAATTGATAGCCGCGTGATGTTCCTGGTAACACCGGGTGATGTGGATGATGTTGGCGAGGCCCAGCACCCACAGCAGCAACGGCAACACCGAGGTCACCATGCTCATCGGCGCGCCCACAACGCCCATCAGCCCCACCACCAGCACAATCGTCAGGGACGTGCTCAATACCGCCACCAGCATCGCCCGAAACGACCGGAACAGAATGATCATCATAAGCAACGAGCAGACCAACGCCACCGGGAACGTGCGCCGTGTTTCCTGTGTGGTGATGTCCTCCATCACCAGGTGCAGCGTGGCGGACCCGACGACATAAACACTGAACCCGTGATCGCGCAGCGGTTGCAGGGCCGCCTCGATCGCCCGTATGAGTTCCCGCCGCCCTTCCACCGCCACCGGCGTGTCGGTCTCCAGAAACAGCCCCGCCACCTTCCCGTCTTCGGATATCAGAAAGTTCTTGTAAAACGGCGTCGCGAGAAAGTCTTTTTTCAGTTCCTCAGCGTCTTCCGCGCCGAATACCTCCTCATAGACCTGCGGCACGCCGGATACGCGCTTGACAAAGGGCACTTCCCGCAACAGGTCGTAGGCATCCAGTTGCGCATCAAGGGCGTCGGGATCAAACAGGTCTTTGCCGGTATATGCGGCGATGACGTATTCATCGCTGCCGAAAATCTCGCGAAAGCGGTCATATTGCGCCGCGTTTTTGCTCCGGATGCTGAGGAAATTCTCCATCCGGTTGTCCACGGGCGTGCGCATCGCAAATGGAATCGCTGCAATCCCCAGCAACAACAGCACAATGGCCGCTCCTCGGGACAAGCGTTCCCACCAGTAGATTTCTTCGGCGTGCTTCATCAAATTGCTTTGGAATCTTCTTTTGCGCCGCAGGACCGCCCCTCTGGTCCCGGCTTATCATCCTGCATTTGTACCCATTTCATGCGCGGCCATGTTTTCCCCAATCCAGCCGCCGGACGTTTAAGTCCCCGTAGTGTACCCTACCTGTTCCCGGCAATGCACTCTGTCGAAAGCCGCGCCCAATTCGGGCCATGCACAACGATGTCGCACGGCGAGGACAGAGGGATGGACAATGTCGTCAGTATATCGCGGTCACAGGGCAATATACGCGTGCTTTCCTTGCATTTTTGAAGGAAATCGGTCAGAATGGAGACCAGAAGAAGGCACAAATCGGTCCAATCTACAAATCCAGCGC
>CAZLII010000464.1:0-4191 GCA_964559065.1 uncultured Nitrospirales bacterium
AGGCGCCCCCCTGCAATGTCTTCGTTGGTCGAACCTGGCTTCAGGAAGCAATGGAACTGGACGCTTTGGCGAACCTCTTGATTGCGGGTTCAGCCGCTTCGGATGTCCCGGAAACGGTGCGGAATTCCCATCTATTCTCCCAGGCGCTGGCGCGTGTGTGGAACTTCGAAGATATCGGCATCCGTTTTGACACGCATGATTCGGGCCTCGTGCAAATCGCATCGTCGCGCATCTATCTCGATGAAGAAATCGTGCGCGCCGCGCGACAATTGCCGGGCGCAATTCCCACCCTGACCTATCTGGTCAATGGCATCAGGAAAGGGGAACGCTCCACCCCATATTCCTTCGTAACGGCTGGCCCCGTTCCTGTGGACACCCCCGAAGGCGCGGCGGTGATTAATCAATGGCTGGCCGAGACGTTGGAGGCCGGGCCGGGCGACGAACTGTCCGTTGACTACTGGCATCTGTTGCCTTCAAACGTCTTCGTCGAAAAAACGCGGACATTCACTGTCCATCGCGTGCTGTCCATGGAAGATATGGCGATTGAACGCGACCTTGCGCCGCTTTTTCCCGGCCTCAGCGACGTTGACACCTGCCGGGATTGGGACATCGGCATGCCGCTCGATGAGGGTCGCCTCAGTGATCCCGACAATGAAGGGTATTGGAACGAGTACGGCCAGACGCCGAAACTGATGACCACGTTTGAAAGTGGCCGGGAGTTGTGGGGCACCCGCTTCGGCTCCGTCACGGGATTGCGTTTTCCGCCCGAAGCCGGGGATGCGGCAACGCTGCAAACGCGGCTGCGCGCGGCGGTGCAGACGGAAGCGCTTGGGCTTGTGTTTAATCCCGTGCGCGCGCAGGCGCTCGTCAGTGTTGACAAGGCCATGAATTTCGGCGGCCTGTTCCTAGGACTGAGTTTCTTTCTAATCGCGTCGTCGTTGATCCTTCTGGGACTGCTCTTTGTGTATGGCCTGCAACAGCGCGCCGCAGAAATGGGACTGCTGAAGGCGCTGGGTTGGCCGCTCACCCGGATTCGCGCGCTCTTTTTTCTCGAAGCGTTGCCGACCGCCCTGATCGGCCTGATTCCGGGCATCCTGGCCGGGGTGACCTATGCCCATCTCCTGTTGCTGGGGCTGGCATGGCGCTGGCCCGCTGCGCTGGCGGGAACGCCGGTTTCATTGCATGTGCGGCCCGCCACGCTTCTGCTCGGCGGCATGGTCGCCTTCATCTGCGTGTTTGCCGTTGTCCTGGCGGCGGCGTGGCGCGGCACGCGGCATACGGCGCGTGCGCTGCTCAACACGGATTTCTCGGCGCTTGACGCCGGGAAATCGCCGCGAAGACACGCCGGCCTGCCTATTGCCGCCACGGCGGCTTTGACCTTGGCGTTGCTGGTCGCCGCTGCCGGGTTTGTCCAAGGGGACAATGTACTGGGGCTTTTCTTTGGCGTGGGCGTGCTTCTTTTGCTGTCGGGGTTGGGGTACTACGCGGGGTGCCTGGGTTATCTGGCGCGTCGCAAATCTTTCAAGCAGCCCCGGCGGTGGAAACTGATCCTGACCAACCTCGCGCGGCGGCGCGGCAGAAGCCTGGGCATTGCGGCCACGAGCGCGGCGGGCTGCTTCCTCGTGCTGTCCGTGTCTGCGATGCGCGAGAATCTGGCGCTGCATGCCGACCGGCGCGATTCCGGCACGGGCGGCTTCGCCGTTTACGCGGAAACCGCGCTCCCCGTGACGCGCGACAATGATCGCCTGTTTGAATCGCCGGATTTCAGCGTCGTCCCCCTTCGCGTGCGCGACGGCGACGACGCGGGTTGTTTGAACCTGAACCGAGCGCAAGCCCCGCGCATCATTGGCGTGGACCCTGCGGCGATGGCAGCCCTGCGGGCCTTTTGTCCGCCGGCAGAGGCCGATGCGTTCTGGGGGCTTCTTGACGCAAATCCGTCCGCAGACCGTGTGCCCGCGCTGGTCGGCGATGTTGATACGGCGCTTTGGGGCCTGGGCATGAAAACGGACCCGACAACCGGGGGGGAATTGGCTTATGCCGGCGAATCAGGCCAGGAGTTCGTATTGAAACTGGTTGGACGCCTTCCCATGCGGCTGTCCGTTTTTCAGGGGGCCATCCTCGTTTCAGAAGAGGCGTTCACGCGCATGTTTCCCAGCGAGGCGGGATACCGCGCCTTTCTTATTGACGCGCCCCTGGACCAGGCGCGGACGCTCGCCGACCATCTCAACCGCGATCATGAACGCCTGGGAATGGATGCCGCGCCGACCCTCGAACGCCTCGAATCCTTCTACGCCGTCGAGCGCGCTTATCTCGCGCTATTTCTTGTGCTGGGCGGCTTGGGGCTTGCGCTGGGGGCGGGCGGCGCCGCCGTGGTTGTCCTGAGAAACCTGTTCGAGCGCCGCGCGGAAACCGCTTTGCTGCACGCCGTCGGCTACGAACGAATTCTGTTGCGCCGCCTCCTCTTCGTCGAGAATGGCCTGTTGGTCGGCATCGGGGTTGTTCTTGGCGCGGCTGCGGCCGCCGCCGCCATTTTCCCGCTGGTGGTCGTATCCCGGACCGTTGTTGATGCTTCCACCCTGATCCTGTTGTTGGTCATGCTTTTCACCGCACAGGTCGCCCTCGTCGCTGCCGCGGTTACAGGCGCGCTCCCCGGCGACCCTGCCGCCGCGCTGCGCACTGAGTAACGCGCAGTGTTCCCGCGAACCGACGCCTTTCCGATATGTCCCAGTGGTGATTGGATAAAGGCGGGAAGAGAGACTTTGGACTCTTTGATCTTGACTTCTGCGCGTTTTGCGTAGATGCTTGGTGAAGGTTGTCGCGCTGTTGTGTATTGTGCGGCCTTTTTTGTCCCCACTTGCGTCACCTCCGCGAAATTTATCCGCCGACGGCGGAGCGGGGGGCGGAAAAAATGAAGGTATTCGTACATGATCACTGGATTCCCGCTTGCGCGGGAATGACGCGTAGAACATGAGACCATTTGCGGAATTCGTCATTCCCGCGCAAGCGGGAATCCAGCAAAGTAAAACCGCGCGTTAACCGAACACGAATGAACACGAATGCATACCGTTGGAAGGGTGTGCATCGGCGCATGGAAATGGAGACAAAGCGCATGGGCAAGAAGCAATGGTACGAGAGTCTGTTCGAGAACTATGCACGCAAATACGATAACGAAGTTTTCACCCAGGGGACGATTGGGGAGTGTGACTTTCTTGAGAGAGAACTGCATTTTAACAAGTATTTGAAGATACTTGATGTCGGGTGCGGCACGGGAAGGCACGCGATTGAATTGTCCCGAAGAGGATATCAGGTTACGGGGATAGACTTGTCCGAATCACAACTGGCCAGGGCGCGGGAAAAGGCGCGGGAACAGCATCTGCAAATTGATTTCCTGCAGCACGATGCAAGGAACTTGCCTTTTCACGATGAATTTGATGCAGCCATCATGCTGTGCGAGGGTGGCTTTCCGCTGATGGAAACGGATGAAATGAATTTTGAGATACTGAAAAACGTAACAAGGTCGTTGAACGAGAAGGGCAAATTTATATTTAGCACTTTGAATGGATTGTTTCCGTTATACCATAGCGTTGAGGCGTTCTGCGCCGAAAACAGTCAGCCAGGAAATGCAACCTATAGGAGCAATACCTTCGATTTGATGACCTTTCGCGATTTCAATATTACCGAAGTGGTGGACGATTCCGGGAACAAGAAGATGCTCGCTTGCAATGAGCGGTATTATGTGCCGAGTGAAATCACCTGGCTGCTGAAGACGCTGGGATATGCGATAATAGAAATCTTCGGCGCGAAGTTGGGCGCGTTTTCCAGGGACGATGCCTTGACCACCGAAGATTTTGAGATGCTTGTGGTCGCGGAAAAGCAATCTGCCGGTTCTGATGCCGCCTGATCCCGGGCAGATCAATCAAGAGGTTTAAATCCGTCAAAAATATATGGCCGGAGAAACATCGGGAGGAAGACTCATGAAATCGTTCAACCGCCGCGCGTTCTTGCGCATGTCATTGGCCGGCATGGGGTCCGGCGTAATAGCGACATTTTTCGACCAACGCAATCTCTGCCAGGCGGCATATGCGCCAAAACGATACAACGTGCTGCATGTTATCTCCGATGATCTGTGCAACCGACTCGGTTGCTACGGCGACCCGATGGTGAAATCGCCCAACATAGACCGCCTTGCCG
>CAZLII010000465.1:0-4185 GCA_964559065.1 uncultured Nitrospirales bacterium
CATTCCCGCGCGGGCATCTGCCCGAACCAGTCCTCCTCCGAGAGCAGGCCCGACGGGTCAGCACCCTTTATGCAATGCATCCCCGCGCTCGACCACGGATACTCCCACGCATGCGCCGCCATCCCCGCCCGGACTGGGCTCAACTCGATATAGGCCGCTGCATGATACGCATGGGCGTCGTCCAGGGCGCACGAATAGAACCGGTTCTGCCAGAAATGCCCCAATCGCCCATGCAGCCGATGCACATACTGCGCGTACATCAGATGCGCCCGGCCCAACGCCTACGACAGCGACGACTCCTGGTCCGGGACCGCCAAAAGATGAACGTGATTGGTCATCAGACAGAACGCCGTGACCGCTAGCCCATAGCGTTCCGCACTCTCTTTCAGATACGAAAGATACCCTCAAGCAGGGACGGAATCAAGGGGAAACCTTACGAATACGCGCAGCATGATTGAACCGTGCTATCGGGCCGTGTTGTAATGAGATGAACAGCAAATACGAGGGGAGTTTATGTCGCAGTTCATCCATTCGAGGAAAACCGGGATTGCATTCCTGCCGATGGCCCTGTGCTTGTCTTTTTCCATCCGCGCCATGGCCCGGCCACCGCTTTCCCCCGTTCCCGCCTTCAGCCATCCAGTGACCGAGACTGTTCGTGCGGGAGAGATGCGGGAACGCATCGAGGAGGACTGGCTGAACAGTCTTAAAGCGCCGTTGACGACGCAGTCGGATGCCGCTGGCGGCTGCGACGGGGTCAAGAACGGAACCTACGGTTTTCATGTCGGCCACCAGCCCCATCCCTGGTGGCAGGTGGATTTGGGGGATATGACGTCCATAGGACGGATTGTGGTGTACAATCGGCTTGATTATGCGCCGGGCTTACACAATGCCGACACCATGCAGATGTTTTTCTCTCCAGACGGTGAAAACTGGACCTTGTTTCATGATAACCGGGGAGAGCACTTTGGCGGCATCTCCGGAGCCGCTCCACTTGAATTGCGGTTCACTCCTGGGGAATTGACCGCTCGGTTTATCCGCCTCGCGATTCCAAGCGATGACCCCATCTTTTTTCATCTGGACGAGGTCGAGGTCTATACCGCCAGTGACGATGCAACGAATATCGCGCTCAGAAAAGCGGCGGACCAGAGCAGTCTGAGTCCGTGGTCAACGAAGAAGGTCGAGGGACCGATCGAATATCCCGTTGCTGCGCAAATCGAGCGTGGGCGGCGTTTCGCGGCGTTTCTTAAGGACAAGGGCGTCGAAACATCCGAAAGTCTGCGGCAATTGGATGAGATGGCGGCGCGGCTGGCGGCCATGCCTCCGGACGCCGCCGGGGAAGCGATGCGGACGTTGTATATCGAAACCAGATGGATTGTCCGGCGGCTTGCGTTCCGCAATCCGATGCTCGACTTCGACCGGCTGCTGTTCGTCAAACGATTCACCCAGGAGACCTACCCCGATATCTGCCTGAACCACATGCCGTGGGTGTCGCGGCCCGGTGGCGATATTTGTGTGCTCGAAACGGCCACAGAGGGGGAAGTTCTCTTTTCCGCGCTGGCCGTTCCTTCAGCGGAGCATCCCGAACTGCCGGTGGCGAAAGTCAGCAATCTATTGAACCGGGCTTTGGGGCCGGGGCACGTCCACGGAATAGATTTGTGGTTTGCGGGGGATCGGGTCGTATTCGGGTATGCGCGCGCCCGAAGCGACGCCCCGCCCGAGGGCTGGCTGGACCGCACCCAAAGTTACCGGCTCCGCCGCACCGAAGAACCGATTCACCTGTTCGAATTGCGGCTCGAAGACAACGCGCTGCGGCAGTTGAGTTTAGGAGAGTGGAGCGACCTGGACCCCACCTATGCGCCGAGCGGCGACATTGTTTTTGTTTCCGAACGTTGCGGAACCTCCCTGCAATGCAATGAGTACGACAAGGACGAGACGAGTTGCAACCTCTATGTGATGCGACCCGACGGAAGCGGCATCCGAAGACTCAGTGTGAACAAGGACGGCGACTACCTGCCGCACTGCCTCGATAACGGCATGATCGCCTACACGCGCTGGGAATACCACGAACGAAGTTGGGCCTATATTCAATCAATCTGGACAATCCGCCCGGACGGCACCGGGGCCGACGCGCTGTTCAAGCAGCACCTTGTCAATCCCTGGGCGCTCGAAGATGTGCGCTCGATTCCGGGCAGCAATAAACTGGTGGCGATTGCGGCCGGTCATCATACCCTTGCCGCCGGACCGCTCGTTGTGATCGAGCACGGCGTGGGCGTCAACGAACCGCGCGGCATCGGCATAGTCTCGCCGCATCTCAATCCCCCCGAGGGGGGAATGGATGGCGTTCCCGTGCCCGAAGGCGGCACGGACGATCTCGACGGCTTCTACAGCACACCGTGGGCCTTGTCCGAAAGAACCTTTCTGGCGGCCTACACCCACGGCGATAAGCAGGAAGCGCCCACCGGATACAGCCTCTACCTTGTAGATGTTTACGGAAACAAGGAACTGATCTACCGGGACCCGGACATCTCCTGTTTCTATCCGATACCGTTGCGGCCCCGGCCTATTCCACCCGTTTTACCGGACATGACCGACCTCACGGATAGCCACGCCACCTGCTACGTCAGCAATATCGCCTACGGTTCCGAAGAGATACCGCCGGGAAAAATCCGTTACCTCCGGATTGCCCAGCCTATCGGCTGGCCATACGACAACCTGTACGGCGGGCATCGGTATGGCGAGGACCACCGCTACGGCGGGCCTGACGCTGACCGGCGAAACCTGATCAACTGGACCCCCGTTCGGATTCTCGGCGATGTTCCGGTCGAAGCGGACGGCAGCGTCCATTTCCGGGTCCCCGCCGATACGGCCGTTTACTTCCAACTTCTCGACGAAAACCGCATGGAACTGCGGCGGATGCGTTCGTTTATCAGTTTTCAGCCCGGCGAGTTGCGCGGCTGCACTGGTTGCCATGAAACCAGGAACGAAGCGCCGGGGTTGCCCCATCGAAAATCCACGATGGCGATGACAAAGGAACCGGCGGGCATGGTCCTCCCCCCATGGGGCGACCGCCCCATCAGTTTTCTTCGGGATGTGCAACCCATCCTGGACAGGCATTGTATCCGTTGTCATGCCGGTCTTGCGCCCGAGGGCGGGCTGGACTTTTCCGGCGGTCTCATCTCCTATGATGATGAAGTGCCGGGCTACGGACATAACCGCGCCTTCGAAACCATGCTTGCCCATCAACTGATTTCCATTTCCCAGGTGCGCATGCAAGATGCCGGCATTACACCGCCCTTCGCCTACGGCGCGCGTCAAAGCCGTTTACTCGCGGCGCTCGAGAAAGAACACCATGCGGAGGAAGTGAATCTCTCCGAGGAAGACCGCCTCCGGTTGGCGATCTGGATAGACGCCAACGCGCCTTACCACGACCGCTTTGTGAACAAACGCGCCGAGACCGTCGCATACGACCTCCCGGCGGACCATGACCTGCGTGAATCCCTGCGCCGGATTCATGAGCGGCGCTGCGCGGCGTGCCATACCCCGGACGCGGTAACCCGCCTGGATTGGATCGATCTGGCGCAACCGGAGCAGAGCCGTTTCCTGACAGCGCCTTTAGCGGCGGCTGCCGGCGGGGAACAGCGGTGCAATGAAGCGATATACGCTGACCGGAACGATTCAGAGTTTGCGCAGGCATTCGAATTAATCGAAGCCGCTGCCGCCAAGGCCTGGCATTATCCCCGGCGCGATCTGGCTTCACTGGAACGGCCGGCCTGGCTCCTGGGACGAAACCCCCGCCTGATGCCGTGATCATCTTCAAGAGCGCTTTCAAAGCGATGTCTGGAACTTCGCCATTATTGTTGGCAATCCTTGCGGTATCCACAATGGGATAATCATTCCAGCGCGCCCATGACGGGAGCGATCCAAGAGTCATTTTCAGTCCCGACCTTTTCAGCAGCAATGCCATGGCGCTTCCTGCAATCGCTTTATATCCGGGAAATTGTCTTTTTCAATCGGCGCGCTGTCCCTGATTTGCCCCATTGGATTATGGCATAATGGCGACTCACTCATGTTGCGGGAGGCGGTAACGATGACATTGACGCAGGAATTGGAGCAGATTGGGAAGCAGGCGCGGGCTGCGTCGGACGGGCTGCGCTCGCTGTCGCGCGCGGTGAAGGATGCGGCGTT
>CAZLII010000466.1:0-4176 GCA_964559065.1 uncultured Nitrospirales bacterium
AGCGGTGAAATCAATTTCATCTGGGTTACGCCGCCCACATGGCCCGCCGCTTTCACCTACCGGGTGCGCGTGCCTGAAAACGAATCGGGTGTGCGCGTGCTTTCCGGCCATTCACTCTATCGCACCAGCGGCGGCGAGATACGCACCCCGCCCGCCATCACGGAACTCAATCCGCTTACCCCCTGAACGCGCGTGACAAACGGACGGCTGCGTCCAATGGCGCGCAAGCGGCATTTCAAGGAAATATCCGGTTCTCGTATTCCGTCAAGGCAATATGCGCGATTGCGCGGCGGATTTCACGTATAATAGGGACCGGAACGGCGGGAAAGTCCGGCCGCGTCGAACAAATTAATTGGTAAGCACCGTTTTTCGCTGGGGGTATCGCCGAGATGAACGCACCAGACAACGCGCAGAAACCCCGCTTCGGCATTGCCGGCATTGTTGGTGAGCATCCCCGCATGCGCGAAATCAAAGAACTCGTGGGCCGCATAGCGAAAAGCGACGCCGCCACTGTGCTGCTGCTGGGGGAAAGCGGCACCGGCAAGGACATGATCGCGCGCGCCATTCATTATGAATCCGCCCGGGTGGACAAGCCCTTCGTCAATATCACCTGCACCGCACTCCCCGAGCCACTGCTGGAATCCGAACTCTTCGGCTATGAAAAGGGCGCTTTCACCGACGCCAAGACCCAGAAAAAGGGCCTCTTCGAATTCGCCTGCGGCGGCACCGTGTTTCTGGACGAAATCGCCGACATGCGGCCCCCGCTCCAGGCGAAACTCCTGCGCGTACTGGAGGACAGGGCGTTCAAGCGCATTGGCGGCGCCCAGGACATCGCGGTGGATGTCCGAATCATCGCCGCCACGAATCGCGACATTGATGAGGCCATCCGGCAGGGCCGGTTCCGGGACGATCTTTACTACCGCCTCAGCACCGTCCCCCTCGTGCTGTCCCCGGTACGCGAGCGCCGCGAGGACATCCCGTTGCTCGTTGCCCATTTTCTGCGCTCGTACCGGCATGAATCCACGGGACAGGCCATGCAGATCGCCCCGGAGGCGATGGAAAAACTGATGCGCTATGACTGGCCGGGCAACGTCCGAGAATTGCGCAACGTCATTGAGCGCGCCGTTCTCCTCAGCACGGAAGACACCCTGACGGAAAAGGACATCGTGCTGGGACGTTCCAACCTTCGGGCGCGACCGGAACCCTGTCTGTTCCGCTTGCCGGAAAAAGGATGCAACTTGGCCGAGGTGGAGCGGGACCTGGTCCGCCAGGCGCTGGAACGCGCCCGCTGGAACCAGACCCGCGCCGCCGCGCTGCTGGGGCTTTCACGCGACCAAATCCGCTACAAGATGAGCAAGCATCAGATCACCCAGGAATCCATCGAAAGCCCCGAAGAGGAGAAGTCATGAATGCGGCATTTTCCGCAGCAGCAGTGGAATTTTCCCCAATCGGTGCGTATTTTGACGCAGTATTCTTTTTCCGGCCAAGATTTTCTGCTTTTTTCCCGATATCGCTTGCGCGTCTAACTTCATATGTGATAAAAGTTTAGTATGTGAATGCATCGTTGTGTCGGTATGCGCCGCGATTGGCGCGAAACTTGCACACTTTCAACAGGGCATTACAGATGGAAGGATCGGACCATGACAAATAAGCGTCGTCACAACGCGGGCATGACGCTGCTGGAACTGATGTTCGCCAGCGGCATCATTGCGGTTGCGCTGTCGGTGTTGTTCGGCGGATTGATTTCAGTGAGCATGATCGGCCGCCTGAACGAAAGCCGGACGGCGGCGGCGGTGGCGCTGTCGGGGGTGATGGATGAACTGAACACGCTGCCGTTGACTATGATTGCAAAATATGTACCGCCTCCCATTGAAGTCCCTTTTCATGAGTACAGCCTTGCCGTGGAATGCCTGATTCCCTCCACCGATGAATCCGGGGAGGCCGTTGTTCAGGCGGTGGCGCTGCCTTTGGACGACAGTGCAGGCATAACCCTGCAGGGGCCGGTGGAGGTGCGCGCCACGCTGACTTGGCGGGAGGACGGCGGCCATGTGTACCGGGTGACGGCTTCGACGGTTCGGGGAGATTAGCCATGAATACGCGCGGCATGACCCTTTTGGAAATGATGTTTGCCGTATCCATCTTTACGGTGGTCATGGCGGCAATTTTCGGACTATCGTTCAGTTTCGGGGACACCGTGGAAGTGCAGGAGATCAAGGCGACGACGAACGATGAGGCGCGACGCGCGCTACAGTTCATCATTCCCGACCTGCGCCAGGCGGTGCGCAGCACGATCAACTGGGATGAACTGCCGGGCGAGCGTATCAGTTACTGCGTGCCGGAAGACATAAGCGGCAATGGTCTGCCAGTGAATGTCCAGGGCCGCCTGGAAATCGGTCCGCCCAGGGTTATCTCGCGGGACCTGGAGGACGTCAATGGGGACGGGCTGACGGAAACGCAGTTGATTGTGCAAAGCGCCGGCCGCGTGCAGGTGCTCGCGAACGATGTGTCGCCGGATTCCGAGCAGCCCGACGCAATGGGGGTTTTCGGTCCGGCTCAGGACTTGAACGGCAACGGTCGTCTGGACCGGGGCATCTGGTTCGAGCCGGACGGACGGGGTATCCGCGTGACTATTCAAACCCAGGGTGTAAACCGACAAGGTCATATCCTGCGCACCACGCTGCAGGAGACCGTTGTGCCGAGGAATTCGCCATGAATAAAAAACGAAATCGCGAACGGGGCATGGCGCTGCTGATCGCATTGTTCTTCGCGGCCATCGCGGTGATGCTGATGTCGGCATTGACGCTCCGGCTGCTGGGGCAGCGCACCCAGGTCAACCAGTATGTCGCCTATGTGGAGTGTTTCAACGGGCTGGAATCGGCCTATTCACTCAGCAAGTCCTCCCTTGAAGACGGGGGCGATGGCATGATTGGCGTGAGCGGATGGCCGGCCCCAACAGGGTCGCTTGTACTGCCGGACTTCGACAGCGCCGGGGTCGCGCCGCTCACACTGACCGCCCTGCCTGATGTGCAGTATTTCGCCTTTGCCCACCGATGGGGCAATGACGGGATGGACAATACGGGCGACGGCGTGGTGGACGGCGTCAATGAGCAGGGGGCCTTCACGATTTACGCCTGGGCGCGGAACAATGTCTTTGCGCGGCGCTCAGAGGCCGTGATGGTGAGTTCCGATGTCAATGTCTGGCGCAACGCCATCTTCGCGGGCAGCGGTCAGGCGGGCGGTGTCATCAACGGCAATGTGAGCATCCATGGTTCAGTGCATATTCTGGGAGACCATGTGCCCGAGGGCGGCACAGTCATTACCGCTCTCGACATGATCGGCGCCAGTTTGGTGCATAATAACTACGAGGGTTGCCCCGCTGCACTCCTCGCCCGCATTCCGCCTCCCCCGCAAACGTTGTTCAACGGCGAAATGGTGGAGACCTTGGAAGCAAAACTCCGGGTAAAACGCGGTTTGGTGGGCATCTCCGGCAATGCCGAAATCGGATCGCCGGATGTCTTCGGCAACCCTTACAAAGAGACGGTGGATGGCACCTATGTGAATGACGGCTGGACAGGCAACAAAACCATTGACGACGGAGGGCGCGGCATCCCGCTGCCGGTTTACAGCGATAACAGCCACACGGAACTCTATGACGTGGGCGACCGGGTGTCCTTTCCACTGTTAAGCGATGACTGGCACGCCCCCATCACGGGCGAACGCGTATGGAATCCGGACACCAATGCATGGTACACGCATCAGGAGTATTTCACCGAAGTGCTCCTGGCCGACCCCAGTGTTAAAACCGATGGCATTCACATGGGCGACATTGATATTTTCACCCGAGGCAGTCATTTCTATTGGAACGCGACCACGGGCGAGAAACTCGTCGGGTCGTTGCCGGCTTCGCTGCCGCCGGAAACCGATGACTACCTCTGGTTCAACGTGGATACCGACGTGCTGCGCATCAGCGGTCAGATCGTGGTGAACGGCAATTTCAGGATTCGCGGACAAGGCAACCAGATGACCGTCCATTACAGCGGACGCGGGGCGATTCTGGTCAATGGCAACGCAACCCTGGACACCGACCTGCTTTCCTGCAACAACGGCAACCCCGCCGACACCGCCAACAGTTTTCCCGTGAACAACGTTTTCGGCATCATGACGGCGGGCGATATG
>CAZLII010000467.1:0-4172 GCA_964559065.1 uncultured Nitrospirales bacterium
CATGCCCGTGCACAAGGGTTTCGGCTTCACCTGTCAGCAAATCCTCGATTTCGAGGCGGCTTTCGCACAGTATGTGGGCACGAAGCACGCCATTGCGATCAACAGCGCGGGACCGGGTCTTGACATGGTCATGCGCTATCTTCAACTCGCGCCCGGGGACGAGGTCATTGTGCCCGCCATCAATTTCATGGCCGCGCCGCTGGCCGTGATGGGGGCGGGCGGGCAGGTCGTATGGGGCGAAGCGGACCCCGACACCCTGCAACTTGACCCCGAAGATGTCGAACGCCGCATCACCCCGCGCACCCGCGCCATCTTCCCTGTGCATATGAACGGCCTCAGCGCCCCGATGGACCCGCTCCTCGAGGTCACAGCACGGCATCCGCATCCTGAGCATGGTCCAATTCCAGTTATCGGCGATGCCGCCCGCGCCTGCGGCGGCGGCTATCGCGGTGAAAAGATCGGCAAGAAGGGGCTGTGCACCATCTTCTCGTTTCACACCATGAAAAACATGGTGACCCTCGGTGAAGGCGGCATGATCACGACCGACGACGATACCCTCGCCGCTTTTTGCCGTTCCACCCGATTTTACGGCATCGCCACCGAGGATTGGGGCACATCCAACGTCATGACCAAGGTCCAAGCCGCCGTCGGGGTGGTCCAACTCGCCAAATTGGATGGATTCATCGCGGCGCGTCGCCGCCTGGCGAAGCAACGCGATGAAATGCTGGCCGGACTGGAGGGCGTGGCGCTGCCCTGCGAACCGGAGGATTGCTACCATTCCTACTACCTGTATACCTGCCTGGTCTGCGATGCGTGGGCGGGTGAGCAACGGGACGCCATCATGCGGCGCATGGAAGAGGAATTTCAGGTGAAATGCCTCGTCGCCAATCCCCCCGCCTACGAAAGCCGCCGCAGCCTCCGCGAACACACAGCGGGCCAGCGTCTGCCGCGATCTGAGAATATCGGGCGGCGCATCATTTGCCTGCCCATTCACCCCGCCATGTCCGACGCCGACAACGCGTTCATTGCCGCTGCGTTTATCGAATGCGTGGAATCCCTCCGATCCGACGGGTGAAGATGCTCATTGCTTGCGATTCCCGTGCAAAAAGAGGACCGGCGGCGAGACTTGCGCCCCGCCGCCGGCCAAAGCAGCCGTTAGACTCAGTATCAACCGCCTTCGGCTTGGCCAATCGGTGTGCTGTTCTCATCCGCAGCAGCGCCCGCGGCGTAGCGAAGCACGCCGCTGGCATCCAGGAAATATCCCTTGCTGCCGGTCTGATTCATCACTTCCGGATCCGCGTTGACCTGGAAGTTCGACCCATCCCCGGCCATCGTAAAGATGTACCCGGATTTCGTCTGCCCTTCCCATTCACCATCGAGGAAAGGCGGGGCGTCCCCAACCGGGGTCGTCAATTCGTCGAAACTGGTGGCATAACGGTAATTGGCGGAATGAAAGGACACCTGCGCGCCGTTAATCGTGCGCAGGTTGCCTATCGCCGCGGATTCATTCGACTGCATGCGCGAACGCAGCAGGTTCGGAATGGCGATCGCCGCGATGATGGCGATAATCGCCACCACAATCATCAGTTCGATCAAGGTGAAACCAGCGTTCTTCTTCATAGTCAATCCTCCTATCGTAGTTCCCTCATTTTCAGCGCGCCGACGCATGCCGGCCACGCCACACTTTACTTCAACTTTCACTCAACATAGTGCAACCTGCGTGCCAATTCATTTATTGTTGTAAATTCCCAGAAATACAATAAATCATAAGGAGATTTGGCTTGTTCAGCGTCAATTCTGCCATTGGTCCTGCCCATTTTTGTCCATCATCGTCGTCCATAAATGACGTTTTTTGTCACGGCGAACTATCTTTGTTCCCCAAATTCTATTGCAGTGCGGCCAGCCGGCAGGCCATGATGGCTGACCATATCAGAGGCTGCGGCAGACAAGAACGACCACGACTTGCGCCTGATTGGATTTGTGGGAGGGCCTATTTCACCATGCCGTGTTGAATAGTCTGAGGCGATTGCGAAATGCCGCGCCTTATCCCAGGCTGGGAACCACTGTTGCTGGAAATATCCGCGATTTCGGACCATACACCCCACACACCTCCTGCGCTATTCGCCGTGGGAGGGATTATCATGCTATGATCATGATGCTGGCAGGGGGGGCAGGCGTTGTGTTTTTCACTGTATTTCAGCCAAGCGGGTCGGCGCTTATTGATTGCAGAAGGGGATGGCGTTTGATTTATTTGAAAGTGAAGGGAAGAGCGGAAAGGTTGAGACAAAGGCGCGTAGCGGAACGCGTGGATTTCTGCCGGTCACTAATTCCTCGGACGTTCTTGAGGTTTCCGGGATATTCAGGAGTAGCAGGCGGCGCGTATGGCAGATCGGGATTTTGACGTAATCGTGGTCGGAGCGGGCCATGCGGGCATCGAGGCCGCGTTGGCGTGCGCCCGCATGGGCCGCCGCGTCCTGATGGCCGGCATGCAACTGGACGCAATTGGCAAGATGTCGTGCAACCCCGCCATCGGAGGCGTGGCGAAGGGCCAGTTGGTGCGCGAGATTGACGCGCTGGGCGGCGAAATGGGGCGCTGCATTGACCGCACGGGCATCCAGTTTCGGATGCTGAACCGCTCGAAAGGCCCGGCGGTGCATTCCCCGCGCGCCCAGGCGGACCGCACAGCGTACCAATACGACATGAAGCGGGTCTGCGAGAACGAGTCGAACCTGACGCTGAAGCAGGCCGAGGTCGCAGACATTCTGGTGCATCAGGGAGAGGTCTGCGGCATACGGACTGCGCTGGGCGCGGAGTTCACGGCGCGCGCGGTGATCGTATGCACGGGCACCTTCCTGCGCGGCCTGCTGCATTTCGGCATGACCAGCGTGGAGGGCGGCCGCAGTGGCGACCAGCCTGCGCGGGGATTGAGCGATGCGTTCCGGCGGCTGGGCTTCGAGGTGGGCCGCCTGAAGACCGGCACCTGCGCCCGCGTGCACCGGCGCAGCATCAATACGGATGTATTGCAGGAGCAGCCCGGCGACCCCGACCCGCGCCCGTTCTCGTTCAGCACGCCCATCGAAGGCTTCAACCCGAACCGCATCGTGTGCTGGATCACCTACTCCAACGAGCGCACGCACGAAGTGATCCGGCGCAGCCTCGACCGGTCGCCGCTGTACAGCGGCCGTATCGAGGGCATCGGCACGCGGTATTGCCCGAGCATCGAGGACAAGGTGGTGAAGTTCCCGGAGAAGAACCGGCACCACATCTTTCTGGAGCCGGAGGGACTGCACACCCAGGAGGTGTACGTGAACGGCATGTCCACGAGCCTGCCCGAAGATGTGCAGTTGACGATGCTGCGGACATTGCCGGGCTTGGAGGAGGTCGAGATCATCCGTCCGGGCTATGCTGTGGAATACGATTTTGTGCCGCCGACCCAACTCAAGCCGACCTTGGAAACCAAACTGGTGCGCGGGCTGTTTCACGCCGGGCAGATCAACGGCACATCAGGCTATGAGGAAGCGGCGGGACAGGGGCTTTACGCGGCGCTGAACGCCATGCGCTACCTCGACGGCGCGCCACCGGTCTATATTGGGCGCAACGAAGCGTATCTCGGCGTCATGGTGGACGACATCGTCACGCGCGGCGTGATGGAGCCGTACCGGCTCTTCACCTCGCGCGCGGAATACCGCATTCATCTGCGGCACGACAACGCCGATTTGCGCGTCGCAAAATACGGCTTCGGCAACGATACGTTGCTGGATCGCCTGCGGCAGCGGGAAGACGCCGTGGCGGCGGAGATCGCGCGGCTGGAGGAAACCCTGATTCCGCCGTCGGACACGCTGAACGCGCTCCTGCGCACGCGCGGGCATACGCCGGTGAACGTATCGGTCACCGCGAACCTGCTGCTGCGACGGCCCGCGATTGGGCTGGAGGATGTGTGGCGCTTTGCGCCACCGCCCCGAAACCCTGATATGGAGACCCGCGAGCAGGTGGAAATCCGGGTGAAATATCAGGGCTATCTTGACCGCCAGGAGAAGACCATCGAGAAATTCCGCCGCGCGGAGCGCGTGCCGATTCCCGAAGACCTGGACTACGACGCCATCCCGGGACTGCCGCGCGAAAGCCGCCAGCGCCTCAAGGAGTTCGAGGCCGAGATCGCCCCCCTGCGTGAC
>CAZLII010000468.1:0-4168 GCA_964559065.1 uncultured Nitrospirales bacterium
AAAAGCAAGATGATTCGGTTCCGGCGTGTGGTGGTGGTGTGTGCTCATTCGTGGCGGAGGGCTTCCACGGGGTCCATATCAGCGGCCCGTAGGGCCGGGTAGATGCCGAAAATGACGCCCACCAACCCGGAAATGGAAAAAGCGATCATCGGCGCCCACAGGGTGACAATGGTGGTCATATCGGCGAACAGGGTGATGAAGAAAGGGATAGCGACGCCAAGCACCACGCCGATTAAGCCGCCGGAACCGGATAGAATGACCGTTTCGACCAGGAATTGGAAGATGATGTCGCGGCGCTTCGCGCCCAAGGCGCGGCGAATGCCGATTTCACGGGTGCGTTCGGTGACGCTGGCCAGCATGATGTTCATGATACCGATGCCGCCGACAATCAGGGAAATGGCGGCAATGGAACCAAGCACGATATTGAAAATGCGCTTGGTGCGTTCGCTCTGGCGAAGCAGTTCGAGGGGAACGATGATTTCGTAGTCCTTCTTCTTGCGATTCTTCTCAAGTATGTCCACGATGATTTTGGCTATCTCTTCCACTTCTTCCTGGCGGTGCACCTGGGCGGTGACTTCATGCAACTGGACCCGTTCCGCCTCGAAACTGCCGCTGCGCCGCCGCACAAGTACTTCGCCGAAGCGCGCCTTGGCCGTGGTGAGGGGAATGAAGGCGCGCGCCAAAATCGGCGCGGCATTCTGGCCGGAGGGATTGCCGTCCCCTGAGGCGACCAGCGGGGCTTCCCGCCCGAGTACGCCTACCACATGGTAGTAATCGCCGCCGATGCGCAGGTTAGAACCGACGGCCCGCGTAAGCGGAAACAGCCTGTCGGCCGCTTCGCGACTCAATACGCAGACATTTTTGCTGTCTTCCATGTCGAAGTCATTCAGATAGCGCCCCTCCGAAAGCGTCTGCAAGCGCATCTCATGGTACCAGGGAACGGTGCCAACCACCTCCGCGTCAATCCGCCACTGCCCGTTCCAAAGAAAGTCACGAATAATCCTGCCAGGCACCACCAGGGTGACCCCCGGAATGGTGTCGCGAATGCGGCGGATGTCGGCGTAGGTTAATCCGTATTCAAGCACATAACTACGTTCCACGGCGCTGCTGCGTTCTTCTTCGGGCTTGATGCTCCGGATAATGATGTTGTTGCTCCCCAGGCGCCGGATTTGTTCCAGGGCTTCGTGTCGCACGCCTTCGCCGACCGCGAGCATGGCGATCACCGAACACACGCCGAACACAATGCCCAGCACCGTAAGTAGCGACCGCAGCCGGTGCAGCCACAGGCTTTTGAAACCGAGTCGGACCGTACGGCTGATACGTGTGAGACTGACAGCCATAAAACGGTTCTGGGCTGCGCGTGTCAGGAAATCATCCATGACGCGTGTCGCTTTCCATTTGTCCGTCCCTTAGGCGAATCACGCGCGAAGAACGTCCTGCAATGTCGTCGTCATGGGTTACGAGAATGATGGTCTTTCCCTGTTCGTGCAACGTCTCGAACAATTCAAGAATTTCCGCGCCGGAATGGGAGTCCAGGTTGCCGGTGGGTTCATCAGCCAAAAGGATCAATGGATCATTTACCAGGGCGCGGGCGATGCCCACCCGCTGCTGCTGGCCCCCGGAGAGTTCAAAAGGCTTGTGTTTTAACCGGTCGCCCAAGCCAACTCGCGTCGCGTATTCCGTCGCGATTTCCCGGCTTGTTTCCGGCGGCGTCCCCTGATAGAACAGAGGCACTTCAATGTTTTCCAGAACGGTCAACTGCTGTATCAGGTTATAGGATTGAAAGATAAACCCCAGACGCGCGCCCCGGATTTCCGACAATTCGTCGTCGTTCATCTGCGACACATCCACGCCGCCCAGCACGTAGCGGCCCGCGCTGGGGCGGTCCAGGCAGCCCAACAGGTTCAGCAGGGTGGACTTGCCGCAACCCGAAGGGCCCATGACGCTCACATATTCGCCTGCTTCGAAGACAAGATTGATTTCAACCAGCGCATCCACCCGGACTGGGCCCATCTGGTAGGTCTTGCCGACATGATCGAATATGGCAATGGGGCGGGAGGCCATCAGGATGCCGCCTCCCGCGCGGCCCTCCGGTTTCTCGGGGCGGGTTCAGAATCTTCCATGCGCTCCTCCGGCGCCGCCCGCTCCTGTTCGCGCGTTCGGACATCGGGTTGCGTTGGTGCGCGCAGCAGCACCGATTCGCCTTCTTTCAAGCCGTTCTTAACCACGATGAGCGAATCGTTAAACTGACCGGTCTCTATCACGCGCCGTTCATGGCCGGTGGCTTTGGCCACATAGCAGACCTGTTGCCCGTTGTCTGGAAAGACCGCCTGCAGGGGAATCTGTAACACATCGTCAAGTTGGTCAATGATGATCTGCGTCTGGGCGCTCATGCCGGGCTTGAGCCAATCCTGCGTACCGTGAATGTGGACGGATGTCGAATAGACTTTCATGTCCGGATTCATCCACCGGTTCTGCGAATCGGGGAGGACGCCGATCCGGTTGACCTCGCCGGTCAGTTGGATTTCGGGGTTGGCGTCCACCCGAATGCGCGCCTGCTGGCCGCGCTGCACCCGCTGCACCACAGACTCGTGCACCTTCACGTTTACGTTCATATGCGTGGTGTCGGGTATGGTAATGATGACCTGACGCTCGCGGACCGTTGCGCCTTCTTCGATACGTTCCTGGCGCCAACCGTAATCCTCTGCGCCATAAACAACCAAGCCGGGCCGTTCCGCTTTGATGGTGCATTTTTGAATTTGCTCCTGAATTTCCCGCCGCCGCCGGGTTTGCAGTTGAAAAGTGGCTTCGGCGGAGTTCAGTTTCGCTTCCGCCTGCGCCATTTTCGACTCGGCCAATTTCTTGGCCCGTTCCAGTTTTCGCAGGGCCTCCTCATAGTCCGACAGCAGTTTTTCCGCCTCCTTGGGGAATTCATAGCGAATGAACAATTCCCGGCTGGTTTCGGCAGTTTCGAGAGAAATCTGTTTTCGGCGCAACCCCAGCATGTCATTTTCGTATTGGTTCCGGGTGACGAAGTCCTGTTCAAAGAGGCGTTTCGTGCCTTCCAGGTCCGTTTCGGCCAGTCCCACTTCTTCCTGCGAGAGCACCAGGGTGTTGTCCAGGCTGCGCAGGCGCTGTCTTGCCTGCCCGTCGCCAAGAAGGTCCTTGGCAGCGTATTGAATAAAATCAATGGACGGACGCGCCGGAACTTCAATGACGACCGATGTTTCGCTTTCCAGTTCCGGGTTCTCCGCCGCTGCGTTCTGTTGGCGAATGGCGCGCAGCAGGTCTTCCGGGGTGGTATCCAGGGGAACATCCAGTTTCAGTTCCCGAATGATATCATTGGCGACTTCCCCGCCCATGTATTTCTCAAAATCCATCCGCGCGAATTTGGCGTCCAGTTCCGCAGCCTTGATGTCACTCGCATTTTGATTGAGTTGGATTTCAAACTGCTTCTGCGCCTCAGTGAAACTTGCCTTGGAGTTCTGGAACTGCAGTTCCTGCTCTGTTTGCCGGTCCACAAGTTCCTTTGAATCGAGTTCGACCAGGATCAGGCCATTGGCCACGTCTTCCGGCGTTACATAATACCCCTCCTCGATGATACTGAGGATTTTGGTTTGCCCCTGGACTTCGGACTTGATGGTGTACGATTCGCGAGCTTCAATACTGCCGCCTTCCAATACGAGAATCTCCATGGGACCGCGGATAGCCGTGAAGGTGGCCCCACTTATCTCGCCCTGGCCGCCGCGCACAAAGAAGTAGTAAAGCGCGAACACCAGCAGTCCGGCCCCCGCCACCCTAAAGAGCAGCGAGCGCCAACGCTTTGAAGACGGCTTTTGGGGCAGAGATGACCCAGCGGTGTCAGGATTCTGAGGCTTCGATTGCATCGGAGACTTCCTCCCATTGCCCGTTTTTCTTGATGTATAGAATGCCCATGTCGCGCCAAAAGGCCAAGCGTGCCAGCGTATGCGCGATCAATGCGGCGGTCAAATCATTTCTGGCTTGGGTCAAGTCGTTTTCCGCGTCCACCTGGTTGAGCACGGTGGCGCGGCCCAATTCTGCGAGCAATTCCTGCTCGCGAACGCGGCGTTCATTGAGTTCGACGCTTATCTGGGCGATTTCGAAGTTGCGCCGGGCCTGGTCGAGGTTGCGCCAGGAGGTGCGCACC
>CAZLII010000469.1:0-1890 GCA_964559065.1 uncultured Nitrospirales bacterium
GCGGGCGTCATCAAGCCCGTGCCCGATTCCTGGAAGGGGTTGGCCGTGGCCTGCGGCATCTGCCCGAAATACAGCGACCTCGACGCCTACGCGATGATGGCCTGCGCCATTGACGAGGCGGTGCGCAACCTGATCGCCGTCGGCGCGCGGCTGGGGACCATCGCGGGACTGGACAATTTCTGCTGGCCTGACCCGGTTCAGAGCGAGAAAACGCCCGATGGCCGCCACAAACTCGCGCAACTGGTGCGCTGCTGCCAGGCGCTCCACGAGGTCTGCGTCGCCTACGACATCCCCCTGATCAGCGGCAAGGACAGCATGAAGAACGACTACAAGATCGGCGACACCAAAATCTCCATCCCGCCGACCGTGCTCTTCACCGCCGTGGCGGTGATGGACGATGTGCGGCGGGCCGTCTCGATGGACGTGAAGCGCCCCGGCGACCTCGTCTATGTCGTCGGCGAAACCCGCGCGGAACTGGGCGGCAGCGAGTGGTGCGCGGTCCACGGCCAGACCGGCGGCTTCGCGCCGCAGGTGGATACCCGGTCCGCGCGCGCGAGATACGAAAAACTCCACGCCGCCATCGCGGCGGGGCTGGTCGCCTCGTGCCACGACTGCTCGGACGGCGGCCTCGCCGTTGCGCTGGCGGAGTCCGCCTTCGCAGGCGGCCTTGGCATGCGCCTCGATCTCCGGCCTGTGGGCGCGGACAACGACGCCGTCGCGCTGTTCAGCGAAAGCCAGAGCCGCTTTGTGGTCACCGTCGCGCCGGACCGCGCCGACGCTTTTGAATCCGCGCTGGCCGGCGCGGACGCGGTGCGCCTCGGCGCGGTGACGAACGATGATCGGTTTGTGATTCAAGGAAGCGCCGGCGCAGCGATGGATGCCACCATCGCCGACTTGAAGGAAGCCTGGCAGCGGACCCTGCGCTGGTGAGGCGCGATGTGCGCCAAGAGTGAGGATATGCGCGTGACAGTCAAAGCAATCATCCTGACCGGATACGGCATCAACTGCGACAACGAGACGGCGCAGGCGTTCCGCCGCGCGGGCGCGGACGCCGACCGCGTACACCTGAACGACGTGGCCGAAGACCCCGGCCTGCTGCAGCGGGCGTACATCCTTGCCATTCCCGGCGGCTTCTCCTTCGGCGACGACGTCGCTTCAGGAAAAATCCTCGCGAACCGCCTGCGTTACCGGCTCGGCGCGCCCATCAGGCAGTTCATCGCCGACGGCAAACTGATCATCGGCATCTGCAACGGGTTTCAGGTCATGGTGAAAATGGGGATTCTGCCGTTTTTCGACGGGGAATTCGTGCAGGAAACCACGCTCACCAACAACGATTCCAGCCGTTTTGAAAACCGCTGGGTTCAACTCGCGGCGAATCCCGATTCGCCGTGCGTGTGGACGCGCGGCATCACGCGCCTCGAACTGCCCATCCGCCACGGCGAAGGAAAGTTCATCCCGCGCGATGACGCCGTGCTCCGGCGCCTGCGCGACAACGGCCAGATCGTCGTGCGCTATTGCCGCGCCGACGGCGCGCCCGCGCGCGGCGAGTTTCCATTCAATCCCAATGGCGCGGTGGACGACATTGCGGGCATCTGCGACCCCTCCGGCCGCATCTTCGGCATGATGCCGCACCCCGAAGCCTACGTGGATTACACCAACCACCCCCGCTGGACCCGCGAGTCGTTGCCCGAAGAAGGCGCGGGGCTTCAGGTCTTTCGCAACGCCGTGGAATATGCGCAGCGCGCGCTGTAAGGCCAAAAGCATTCACAGGCTAAAGCCTGTACTCCAGAACTGGGCGAAGTTTGGAGTACACGCTTTAGCGTGCAGGGGATGGGAGAAACCAAAGGTCTGCCTCAATCCCCGACAGGCTGAAGCCTGTACTCCAGAACT
>CAZLII010000469.1:1990-4167 GCA_964559065.1 uncultured Nitrospirales bacterium
AGAAACCAAAGGTCTGCCTCAATCCCCGACAGGCTGAAGCCTGTACTCCAGAACTTTGCGCGGCAAGCCCGTCCGTATCCCACAAAACCGTCCGACATGTCCGACCCGTCCGACATGTCCGACATGTCCGACTCATCATGGGACTGATAAAACCTTGCAGGCGGGGCGGCTGCGCTCCCAGGAAGGCGCTCAGCCTGCGCTCCTCACCGCTCCTCGCGGATATTGCGCGCCCCCCACACCATGAACGCCACATAGGCGGCGATGCAGAGCATGGGAAACACCAGCGAGACAAGCGAAGGCTCGCGGATATTCCACGGGCCGACGCGGTAGTCCACTTCCAGCGCACCCGCAGCGCCCTTGGAAAACAATTGGCCGAAGGTGCTGCCCAGCAGGCCGTGGATGAAGCCCAGCGCGATGAGGTTCCGGTTTCTGTCCTCCATGAAGACGTAAACCAGGAAGATGCCAAGCAGCCACGTCACCGCCACCAGCCCATAGGAGGCGATGTGAATCAGCCCGAAGCAACTGGCGCAAACCGTGGCGACGAGCAACCGCTTTTTGTCCAGGCAATACGTCCACCCGTAGAACGCGCCGGCGAATGCGGCGACGATGCCGATGCCGAGCAGGATGGCGGGGTCCACATGGCCGGGGCCATGGGCATAGCGGATGCCCGCGTAACTCAAGACCACCGCGCCCGCGCCCGCCCCCGCCGCGAAGCGCAGCACGTAGGGGACCCGGCGTCCCGCAGGCACGCGGTTGGCCGGGTCGGCGGACGGCGCGAACGCCTTGCGGAAGCGCGTGCCGAAATAGGAACTGAAGAGCAACTGCTGCACGAAGCCCCAGCAGATGTAGCCGAGCACGCCGATTGCCCACATGCGGAAACTGAAGCGCGCGAAAGCCGCCGTCCCCCGCTGCAGATACGCGCCGAGAAAGATCAACGCGAGCAGCGGCAACGCGAAACACATCGCGGTCTTGAACGCGGAAAGAAAATTGTCGTAGCGGATGCAGCACGACACGATCAGCGCCGACAGCATCGAACCAAACGCGATGACGACAATGCGCCCCGGAAAATGCGTGTTGTATGCGCGGATGTCGGCGCGCGGCATACCGAAAAAGGCCGCCACCCTGTCGAATTTGAAGAACTCCGCCACCTCATGCCACTGGCTGTAGTTCGCGCAATTCAACGCCACAAACAGCGCGACGAGAATCGCTGCCAGCCCCGCGCGCCGCCCCGGTGATGCGTCCCGCAGCATGCGCCACAGCGCGCGCGGGTTGCCCATCCCCCACGATTCCGCCGTATCCCGATGCACAAACGGCGACACAAACAGCAGGTAGCACGCCCCCGCCACAATCATCAGATTCACGCCGGTATTCACCGCCCGGATGCCGCCGTACACGCCGAACAGATACGCCACCGGCCAGAGCAGCACCAGGATAAACGTCATCATGCCCACCGCTTCGAGAAAATTATAGCGGCGCGACTTGGCTTCCTGTTCCAGATCGCCCGCCGTAGTCTGGATTCTCCTGACCCACGGCTCCGCCGTTTGCGACGGGATCGCCTTGTCATGCATGGACATCAATTGCATGCTCCCTGATTTGCCCCAAAAACGCCGGATTATACCGCAACATGCTTGTCGCTTCCCAAACCCAGCGATATCTTTCGTACCCAACAGGCTGATCTTGAGAGTACCGACTTCTTCAGCCCAGGCGCATCATTACCGATTCTCTCCTCTTCCCAAATGTGTCTTTGCCAAAGCGCCAACGGCGCGCGATACCTTCTATCGCGGTCCTTCAGACCGCCAAATATGCGCAGGCACGCACGTTTCCTGGGGCGGTAACCGTTCACGGGCGCGCAGCGCGTTGTATTTCAACGATTTTATCAGTGCTGTCCAAAACATTCTGGGCGCTGAGAAAAGGCTCAGATTATATTGACCTGCCCCCTCACCCCACCCCTCTCCCGGAGGGAGAGGGAGCAACAACCTGCCCCCTCACCCGGAGGGAGAGGGAGCAACACCATTCCTAAGGTTTCGCGGTAAACGCCCTCTCCCCCTGGGAGAGGGGTGGGGTGAGGGGAAACAAAACGGGACACCTTTGTACACGGGTCAACGATGTCTCAGGAATTCCCACGGAGAGGTTTGCGTATAGAACAAGCCCCCCACATCATCTTGATTCAAGAGGAT
>CAZLII010000470.1:0-4140 GCA_964559065.1 uncultured Nitrospirales bacterium
ATCCGTGCCTGTTTGTTTGATCGGCCAGTTACTGCGGCGTATCAGTGGCTACTCAATCCGCGTGTCTCTCCAGAAAATGATATTGGTTCTGTTGGCCAGGCCGCGGGGATTCATATTCACCCGCGCGGTTTCAGCCGAAATGCCGCCGCCGCCGCTGGTGGTCACGTATAAATCCGGCGTGGGATCATTGCCCGGCCGCAGCGAGACAACGGGCGCGGACGGGATGCCGACGCCGATGGTCATCGAGCGCACAGGTGCTTCTCCGCCGGTATCGATGGCGCCGCCGCCGGTCGTGTAGTTGACTCCGAAGAGTTTAGCCTCGCCGCCCTGCGCGCAGGGATCGTTTCCGTGCGGAGGCGTGTAACTTGTAAAATAAACGACGCCGCCGAAAACCGTCGGCTCCGCCAGCATCTTTTCGCCCATGCCCGTCAGGTTGATGTACCAGCCCTGCGCCGATCCGGCATAGGTCGAACCGTCAGAGGTGATGTTTTCCATGTCGTTGATCCGCCAACTGCTGGTAAAGTCGGTATCTTTCAGAGCGTACAGTTTTTCCTGCGCGTTGGGAGCGGTGGGATCCGTTTTGTCGCCTGTGCCCCAGTAAACCCATGTGTTATTGTACTTATCCTTGGCGACAGTAGCCGCAGTGTAAATCGGGCGAATGGGAGCATTGGTCGAGTCAAAGAAGAGGCCGCCCGTCCAGTCGGCTGTGCCGCAGGAACTGCCGTCCGTTGCCCGGCAGAACTTGAAGCGCCACATATTGTTGTTGATGTCGCCTATATAGACCGTGTCGATAAATCCGTCGCTGTCGGTATCGACAATCGCGGGAGGCGCCGGCATAATGTAGTTCAAATTCGCGTTATTGGCTTTGGTGTAACTCCACAGCAGGCTTCCATCCACCAGATCGAAAACGAACAATCCCTTGCCGCTGTCCCGGGCGCCGGGGGAAGAATAACCACCGCCGATAACCGCCACCCATTTTTCATTGGTGCCGACCTTGACCCGACCGACCATCGGCGTGCTCCACGGAGCGCCCATATAGGGACCCGCCGCCGCTGAAATCCCCAGACGCCATTTATACGTCGGGGTCAGGGGGCTGGTCACGTCCAGCGCGTAATAACCGCAGTAATGCGGGTAAGCACCTGTGTAGACCTGGTTGAACCCCGAGTCGCAGTATGTGGAGGAACTCCAGAGATTGGCGCCCGCGCCCTGTCCCAGACCGAACAGAAGAATGGTCTGCCAGTCCGACGCGCTTTTGGAGGTGCCGCTGCCGGGCGAGGAGGGGACCCAGGCGTCGGCCACGGTGACCGGCCCGTCCACGTAGCTCTGGTGCGTCAGATTGGTGGGGTGCGTGTTATGGGCGATCAGTTTCAGACGCGACAGAAGGCTGGGCGGAATAAAACTCCAGGCTTCGGTTCCGTCGCTGGTTTTAAAGGCGTGCAACTGTCCGTCATTGGCGCCGACCACGACCACGCGTCCCGAATAGGGGTCGGTGGCGCGGACATGACTTGACCGGAAGGACGCGAAGGCATTGTTGGTGTCCCGGACGTCTTCAAAGAAAAAGGACGGGGTCCCGATGGTAATCGGCTTGGAACGGAAAATATCGCCCAGTTTCCAGTTTTCGATGTTATAGGCGCTTTCACCGCGGAAGAAGCCGACCACCATGCTGCGCAGCGCGTCGGAGGCGACGGCCAGATCGGCGTTGGTCAGGTTGGCCGTGGTGAAATCAATCATCGATCCCGCCTTGTAGGTTTTCATGTTGCGCACGGAGGCATCCGTGCTCATCAGAACCAGTCCCGCGTCCCACAGTTCGGCGCCGCGGCTGCCGTCCTCTTCAATGCCGTATTTTTTCAGATGCCCGTACCAGAAAGGATCGTTGGCGATGGGCTGAACGGAGCCTTCATAAATGAAGTTTTCATCCACCGTCCGGTTGAGCTGCACGGAAGCCTGCGAGAACGAGTAGTTCGCTTCGCGGATGATGTTGAAAGCCATTTTCAGCTGCGACGATATCTCATCCGCGTTGGCGGCGATAAAGGCGTATCCGGAAAGGGGAGTATTGCCCGGATCGTTGGAAGTGGCGAAACAATCCGTGCTACTGCCGCCGCAACTGCCTGTCGTTGGCGAGACCTGGCAGGATGTGACCGCAGAGGGGTCATAGGCGGATATAGTGCCGCTGTTGGCCTGAATCGGATTATCCGTCCCTCCGAGATAAGCCATCCAGTTGAGGGTGTAGCGCAGATGATCCGGCATGCCCGCGCCGAAGCCGATGACAAAAACCCGGTATCCGGCGTCGGCCAGCGCCTTGGCTTTAGCGACGGATTCCCGCCGCCTTTTATACATATCGGATTGCACTTCCGTGCCGCTACCCGAGCAGGCAAAGGTGTCCGCGCCGTCGGTTATCAAAACAACGAATTTCTGGCGGCAGGCGCCAGCCAGGCCGTCAGCGGTCTTGTGAACATCAAGGTAGAGTTTGGCTTCCGCCAGAGAGGAAGCCAGCGGCGTTCCTCCCCAGGCGCATTCGTTTCTTACGTTGGTCGCAGAACAGGAACCGGATCCCGATACCGTGGGAATACTGTCGGAGCAGCTCGAATTGCTGCCGCAGAAAAGATTGCTATACCGGATGCCGATGGCTTTCATGAGCTTGTTTGATCCGCTGGTGTAGCTGCCGCCGGTGTCATCGGCGGACGCATTATAAAATCGCATATAGCCGATTCTTACGCCCAGACTGGTTTCGTCGGCGGAGGTGATGGTGTTGCTTCCGTTGTCGTCCAAGATGTTGAAAATGGCCCGCTTGGCAACGGCCAGACGGCTGCAGTCGTAATTATATGCCGGGCGCCACCAGGCTGTGGATGAATAAAAAGGTCCCGTGCAGGACGTATTCGAGTAGATGTCTGATCCGCCCTCCGGATTCCAGTTCATGCTGCCGCTCAAATCCAGAACAATCAGGGCGTCCGGCGCCAGCGAACTGGTGAAGAGGGCATCCAGTTCATCATCATCCGCGCGGACGGTTCCGGTTGAAATAAGAAGCAGGGCAATGCCCAACATTGCGATCATCTTTTTTACTGACATAAAAAACCTCCTTAGATTACCTGTACATAATGCCGCCGCCGTCAAAGTAGCCGAAGCCCACGTCAATCTGCACGCTGCTTCCGTAGTTGGAATCGGCTCCCGTCACGCTGGTTTCATACATTTTCTGCCCCCATTCCTGTCCGCCGGCGATGGAGTAGCCCTGCATCGGCATGAACGCGGGAATGCCGCTGGCGGCGTCCGGAATGGCGGCCACATCGATGGTGTAGGTTGACGCCGGGTCGTTTGTCGGGTCAACCGATCCGCTGATCGCCGTGATGTTGGCCGGAGAAAAAGTGCCGGTGAGAACGTGAACGCCCGCTTCCGCCGCGGTGAGCGCCTTTTTTTCGCCGACGATCCGGTTGGTGATCCGCAGGTCGGTTGTGGTGACCGAAAGCGCCAGATACCCCAGCGCGGTCAGCACCAGAATGGCCAGAATCACCACCACCAGCGAAAAACCGCCACGGCCGTCTCTTTCACAACATTTTATTTTATTGCGCAATAACATGGTTCCTCGGAATGACACTTGTGGAGTAAACGATTCGTTTTCTTTGTCCCGTATTCATATCGATATCCTCCGTCTCCACCCACAGCGTGATATCGATTCTGGCGATATCCGGGATACCTGCCGGTAAATTGGTTATCTCGCTTCCCGTTCCGTCGAAATACCGGAAGACGGGAACATCGTTCGCGTTGATGACGCGGACCGCCCGCGGGTTTCCGGGGGTGTTGCCCAAAAAGGGATGGCTTCCGCTGCCGCAGTCCAGGGAACGGGTGATGTACTGGTTGGCGGTGTCATACGTGTACGTAATGGATTCATTCGGGTTGTCGCCGATGGCGTTGGTCGCGTTAAGATTCATCTGCACGGTTATGGCGCCGGCTGTGGCCTGCTGGATGCCTCCGTAGGTCTGATTGGCAGAAGCGGTGCAATTTGTCGGAGAGACCCAGAATGTGCCGGATAGAAGATCGGGCCTCGGATTGTAGGAGGCCATCTGTATTTCCAGCGACATCATCTCCATCGCGGCGCGCGCGTCCTGCTGCGCGTAAACTCTTCTTTCCATATTGGCGGTGGATTTT
>CAZLII010000471.1:0-4128 GCA_964559065.1 uncultured Nitrospirales bacterium
CATATGGGATTGAAGAAGCAGCACAAACTTATTTCAACAAACCGGTTTCTCAGGTGGAAAATCTGCGTCGCAATCGCGCGGCAGTGATGGCCTACATGGCCGCTGTCGCAGCGATGAGTCTCGTATTTCGGATTGGGGGATTCTTTCTCGGCGATTATTCCGGCGAAGATGTCGTCCCCGCTGGGGTCTATGCCGTGTCCCTTGTGATGGACTTGACGCTCGCGAGCCTTTATGCCGCCCTTCAGGCAGTGGCGTTTTCGGCGATGGGACGCGAAATAGACCGGCCCTTGTGGAAGTGCGCCGGCGCCGCTGAAGCCCTGCGGCGCTTTTTCCTTCCCTGGTTCATCATCAATCTGGGCATTCTGGCGCTGGCCCGGATACAACTTCGCGCGGCCATGCTCGACATGCCGGACCTGGTCATCCTGCTGGAATTGTGCCTGATGATGGCATATTGCCTCGCCGTGCCGATAGGCGCATGCATCATGTTCTACGGCGCCTTGGAGTGGCGCGAGATGGGAAGCATCCTTGCGCCCATCGCGCGCCGCTTCGGCGTGGTCTGGGTCGTGCTGCTAATCAACTTTGGCCAGTTTGTGGTGTCGCGCGCGGCGGCCTTAAGCGGCGCGCCCCCCGCGCTTGAAATCATTCCGGCGCGCACGCTCCTCGACGCGGCGCTCGCCATGGTGGACTGCTTTGTGTTTGCCGCCATATGGATGGTCTGTCAAATCCATCGAAACGAAGCGCCAACCACGGACAACGATGATTTCGAGTGGTGATGACGGATGTCACACGCATGCCACAGGTTTCCACAAAACTCTTTTCGCTTGATTCAAACCGCGCAGAGGGGGACAATACGGCCCTTGCATCAACCATTTGATTGGACAGTAGAACGAAGATGGCTATTCGCGTTGTCATGCCCTACGGCAATTCCGTGATGGAAGCAGAGATGGATTGGGGGCATTCCCTGGGAACATTGGACATTGCCGATGTTCCCGGACTGACCGACCTGCAGACAGCCTATCGCCGCGCCGTGGCTCAGCCCATCGGCCTTTCGTCGGGCCTGTGGGATTTCTTTCGTCCCGGCGAAACCGTGGCGATTGTCTTGTCCGACGCTTTTCGGCATACGGGCATGAATCAATTGCTGCCGTTCATGCTGGAGGATTTGTTCCAGGCGGGCATCGCGGAAAAGGATATTCTTTTCGTCTTTGCCACCGGAACACATCGGCCTCCGACACAAGGGGAACAGGCGCGCATTGCGGGTGCAGACATCTTTGCGCGCTTCCAGTCGCAGTGCATCGTCCATGACCCGTATGATGAGGCGGGTTTGATGTATGTGGGCGAGACCCTGCGCGGCACACCGGTCTGGACCAATCAGCGGGTATATGATTGTGACCGGGTAATCCTGACCGGCGCCGTCGTGCTGCACTATTTCGCCGGGTTCGGCGGCGGCCGCAAGGCGCTGCTGCCCGGCCTGGCGGGCGCGGTCAGTATTGCGCACAACCATGCGCTCAACCTGTACCCCACGGAGAACCGCCTCAATCCCGCCGTGCGCATCGGCGCGCTCGACGGCAACCCCGTCGCCGAAGATATGCTCGAAGCGGCACAACTATGCAGGACGGACTGCATTATCAACACCGTCCTGAACCGGCGTGGTGAAATCGCCGGGATTTTCTCGGGGGAAATGGATGCTGCGCACCGCGCCGCCGCGCGTTTCGCCTGGCAGTGTTACGCCGCACCCATCCGCCGCCGCGCAGACCTCGTAATTGCCTCGGCGGGCGATGCGGCGAATTTCGTGCAGTCGCACAAGGCGCTTTTCAACGCCTCTCTGGCCGCAACCCCGGACGGACGGATTGTGCTGCTGGCCCCCGCACCGGAAGGACTTGGCGGCAACAAGTTTGATCGTTGGCTGGCCCTCAAAACACGCGAGGCCATCTTCGCCGAACTGCGCAAACATGCGGAAATCAACGGCCAGACCGCCCTCTCCACCATCGAAAAGGCCCCAAGAACCATCCTGGTCACCGAACTGAGCGACGATGATGTCGCGCTCATCGGCGCGCGCAAGGCGGCATCGCTGGACGCCGCGCTCGCCCTGGTGCGCGAGGAATTTCGGGAACTGGGCATCACCGATCCGACCTGCTACCGCATGCCCTCGGCGTCATACGCCGTGCCGTGGATGGGGGACAGCGAAAAGAACGTGAATGTCATTCCTTGGTAGAAGGCATGATGACAAACGACGATTGTTTTGTGGTTGTTGTGACATTATTGAGATTTGGCGGAAACGGTCCGAGACAATGTTCGGCAAGGACAGCAAATACGTTTTGATTCGTGCAATTGCAATGCTGCAAATAGCGCAGCATCAATAAAGGAGGATACGGCCATGGCGGGTCGCTTTGCAGGCAAGACAGTCTTCATCACGGGGGCCTCGTCGGGTATCGGCGCGGCCGCCGCGCGCGACTTCGCGCGCGGAGGCGCGGCGCTCGCCCTGGCGGCGCGGCGCAAGGACCGTCTGGAGGCATTGTCCCGCGAAATCGAGGCCATGGGCGTGCGGGCACTGGCGCTGGAGTGCGATGTCACCCGCCGGGAAAGCCTGGACGCCGCCGTGGCGAAGGCCGTCGAGGTCTTCGGCGGGCTGGATGTCGTGTTCGCCAACGCCGGCTTCGGCGTCACCGGCGTAGCCACCGCACTGGAGACCGAAGATTTCCGGCGGCAGTTCGAGACCAACGTCTTCGGCGCGATAGACACCTTCTACGCGACCCTGCCGCATCTGCTGCAATCCAAGGGCCGCTTCGCGGTGGTCGGCAGCGTTTCCGGGCGCGTCGGCACGCCCGCCTCCGCGCCCTATACCAGCAGCAAATTCGCCGTGGTCGGCTTCGCCGAATGCCTCTACTACGACCTCGCCGGCCTCGGCGTGTCCGTCATCTGCGTCAATCCCGGCTTCGTGAAAAGTGAGATTCGCAGCATCAACAACCTCGGCGAATACACCGGCAAGCCCGACCCCGTTCCCCAGTTCCTTGTCATGTCCGCTGAAAAAGCCGCGCGCCAGATGGTGCGCGGCATCTACCGCCGCAAACCCGAAATCATCATCACCCGCGCCGGCAAACTCTCCGTCCTTTTCAACCGCCTCTGCCCCTGCCTCCTCCGCTTCGCCATGCGCGCCGCCACCAAAGGCCGCGTCCATAAAACCCGCAAAGCGAAGCAGGGACAGCCCTGAGACCTGAAGCGCCAATCCCTCTTGTTTCTGTTGTGGCAGGTCTCCCGTGCATCCGCCGAAGCGCCTTGCGAAAGCGGGACCAAGGCATCGTGAGCAACATACGGCCTGCGGGAGCGAAGTTTCTTGGGGCGAAGAAACCGTGTCCGTGAGTTACGGCGCTTCGTCGCCGGGCGTATCGAAGAGGGTAAGGCTCAGATCGGCCACAAACATGCCGTCAATCGCAAGCGTACTGCCCTGACGCAGCGCATATGGCGCACTGTCATAGATATAATATACGGAATAATTGCCCCTGTCCACAAAAAAGGACACGGTGCCGCCCGGCGGAATGCGCGCATCTCGTCCGCGCCTGTCCGCGCGCAGTCCCATCTGCACGGTCGAGTCTCCGGCGTTGTGCACGCGCACCTCAAACACGCCGCGCCGCAGCGAATAGGTGTAGTCGGGCAGTCTGGCCTTGGGCCGATAGGAACGCCCCTGCATTTCCGGCGGCAACTGGGAGTCTTCCCGGCTGCGGCGGTCGCCCCGCGCCACCGTCACGCGCGGCGGGGCGGCTTGCTGCGTCGTTTCTTCGTGTGCTGTTTCCGCTTCAGGCGGCATGGCGGGCAGCTCCTCTTCCCGGGTGTAGGCTTCCCAGTCCACATCCCGGCGGGGACGTCGTATCGGCTGCGGGGGCATTTCCGAGGCTTCTGCTTCGGGCGCTGCCTCGGCGGTCGGCGTTTCCTCCGCGCCGGCCTCTACCATCCCGGACGGCGTAGGCGCGGGCGCTTTCTTTTCTTCCTTGGGCAACGCCGCGATGTGAAGACCCGCCTTGCGCGCCAGCACGCCGTCCTCAAAGCGGGCAGTAAAACTGGACCCCATGTCGTCGGTCCATTTGTAGATGAAAACGCTTTCCGACGATTGGCTGACCGAACGGCCCTCGACAT
>CAZLII010000472.1:0-4128 GCA_964559065.1 uncultured Nitrospirales bacterium
GCGAAGCAATCCCAATAAGACAGAATGGCATCGCCTGTTCCAGATTGCTTCGCTTCGCTCGCAATGACGATGAGGCGATGCCCTTCGGACGGCAGCGATACATTACTGAATTTATGAAACGGCGCACTAAGGCGACTTGGCCTAGGGGAGCGTGTGCACCTGCTGGATTTACGTAATGGTGCGGAATCGTAATGGTGTGTATGTTTGGGTTACGTAAACGAGAGGAAGAGGCGATGTATCGGGTAATCTTCATCAGCGTGTTGACTGCGTTGGCCGGGGCAAGTGTGATGACGGGATGCTGCGATTGCGCTAACATGCAGGACTGTTTTGTCGGCCCCTACCCGTCCCCTGCGTGCACCTTTAATGAGGGCGCATGTTCCGGGTGCGTTCCGTACACTTTAATCGAAGGGAAGTTTGGAGACTGTGTAGATAAAGATGACCCTTCCAAACCCTGCGGCGATGGACCTGGCTGCAAGCAATGCAATAACTGCAAGCATACGGAGTACATTTCGTACGCATATTGTTTTGCCGATGACGAATCGGATTGCGGTAATACACCGTGTGACTACCGTGAAGTGCCGGAAATCTGTACAATACCGCCTTGTGAATTTGCGTGATTGTTCAGGAGCACAATTTTGTATCGTATGTACAGAATTATTACCAAAGTTAGTGTTATTTGTGCGCTGGCCTTATGCATAAGCGCGCAAGCGGCACCGCCGGATGTGGAAAACATAAAGGCCGCCCTGATTGCGTGGTCGGAGTCTTTTCGGACATTCAGTGGCGAGTACTTCGTCGAACAAGAGATTCATAATCCGCAAGAGCACTTCGAGGGGCGCGTGCTGCCAAGACAACGCTGGCGCATGGTATGCCGAATACGCGACGATGACATTTATCTGGAGACCCATCCGGAGAACATGACGGGTAGAAAAGAGGTCAGTTTCGCGCGGCTGCGCGGTGTAAGTTCATCCCGCACGGTTGACAATACCGGTTTCGTCAGCGGGAGGGTCAATGATACCCACGAAAATCAGATTCATCTTTATACGTATATGATTCCGCATGTCCTATTCGGTAATATTGAGAAATATCCCTTGTCCAAGGTTTTGGCGTCTGGAGAGAGCGCAGTCTTCGAGGAAGAGGGCGGGCTTCTGTTTTGCCATAGAAATCTGGAAAATCATCAGTCCGTTGATATCCTGTTGGCGCCCGATCTCCAGGTCCTGCGAATAGACCGGGTGAGATGGTTCCGGCCCAAACCGGAAGATTTGGAGGAACTTGGCGATGTGCATCCCTTAAGGACAACGATCCTGATGAAGTCGCTGGAGTTGATGCAATTCGCGAATACCGGCGGGGTTATGTTCCCGGAATATGCCGTCCAGCGCTTTTATGATCCCGATCGGGCCGGCTTAGAGTCCGCCCGGGCAGCATTGGCGGCCGGGGAAATTTCGCGCGGCGCGTATTTGTTGCGCGTATCGTCCTCGCCGGTTGTGGAGTATATGCGCGATACATTTATGGCGGATCGATACGCAATCAATGTGCCGCTGAGCGACGCTGATTTCGTTCTGGATTTTCCGCCGGGCGCGTCTGTAGCCGGCTTCCCGGCGGAATCCAAACAAAGTGATATTCGGTGGCGCTGGAGTCCGTGGGAGTGGCTGCAATCGCACATACCGCTCCTTCTCGGGGCGGTCTCGCTGCTCGGCATTGTCGTCAGTGGAAGCATGCTGTACGCGCGCAAGAAGCGCCCGGCGGCGTAGCCGTGGAGCATTTTCCCTGATTACGCAACGATGGAGAACCCAATGATGCGCGCCCGCTCAGCAGATACGCACGCTTTCTCGCTGGTTGAGTTGCTGCTGGTGATCTCCATCATTGGGTTATTGACCGCCATGCTGCTTCCCGCGCTGTCGCGGGCGCGGGAAGCGGCGCGGCGCGCCGTATGCCAGAGCAATCTCAAGCAGTGGGGCCTGATATGCAAGATGTACGCAAACGAGGCGCGGGGGGGTGAGTGGCCGCCGCTGCAAGCGCGCGCGGGCAACCATTCCATCATGAAATCGTTCAGTCTTACGCCCTGGCTTGAGGCGGTCTATCCGGAGTACTTGAACGATTTGGGTCTGCTCAGTTGCCCTTCAGACCTGGACAGTTTGGCGGTCGTCGCCAACGGCGAGAATCCGGCCGCGCTTCTTGCCGAAAAGCCGTATCTGGCGGGGCGGAGTTACGGATATTTCGGCTGGGTCGTGGACAAGGCTGACCGGCCGCTGGTGCGTTGCGATCAGTTTCAAAACCTCGCGCTGCTCAGCGGCGTATTGGGCGTTCAACTGAATCTGAGCGTCTTCGTGGTGACCGCGCAACTTGCGGCCGGCTTCGACGCCCAACTGCGCGCGCATCCGGTCCCCTCGCTCGAGCCGGGCTGGATTCAGGAAGTCCTCAGCCAAAATATCACTGATGTTTCGCCCCACCCACAAACCGGTGAGACGTTGGGCAATGGGGCTGGCACTACGATTTACCGGCTGCGTGAAGGGGTAGAACGGTTTTTAATCACGGACATCAACAGTCCTGGGCGCAGCGCGCGGGCGCAAAGCACCGTGTGGGTCATGTTTGACCAAACGGTTCAGCGCGGAAACCGTATCCTATCCAATCACCAGCCGGGCGGCGCCAATGTGCTGTACATGGACGGTCATGTGGCGTATGTCGGCTATGAGCACGGTCCTTACGATCCCCAACTGGGCATCTGGCTGGACGGTCCAGCGACGCCGCCGGTGATGCCCAGTATGGCGAGCACACTAACAATTCTCGGGGCGGCCCGCTGATCTTTCTGTTTTTTCGGGTATTGGTAACATTTTGGCGCAGTGGTGTGCGGCGGGGGATGCAAAAGGCATCACAACATGACCCTGCAATTGTTCCGGTGGCAGCGTTCGGCAAAAGCAGGCGCCTCAGGCATTTTGATATTGGAATTCGCGCAAATCCACAGCGGACACACGTTTTGAAAGATTCAGCATTTCGATGCCGACCACTTCATTGCATTCATTGAAATCCAATACTACGCCCGCCGCAACTTCTTCTGACTCGATGATCCGGGAATCATCCAAGCGCAAGTAGAGCGCATCCGCTTTCTTGTCCACGTGCAATTTCATAGTTTGTCACTCATTCAAGGGATACACCGAAAACACCGCTTCACTTTTTGATCACATCTATCGTCTGCTGCAACCCTGACGCCGCAACTTGCCGCGTCGTGCTCATGGATAACAGTGGACGGTTCAGGGCCGGCTCCATATTTTGCATGACGGGCAATTGCGGCGCTCGTTGTCGGGCGTTTCGCGCGGGGTCCAATGGCGGCCGGCGGCCTTATCGAGTGCAGCGACGGCCACGGCGTAGTCGCGCAGGGCTTGGGCGAGAGTGGTGCGGGCGACCCGGAACGCGAGGTCGGCGTCGAGGGTTTCGGTCTGGGTGCCGACGCCTTCCTGAAAGCGGAGTTGGGCGAGACGCAGCCCTTCCTGCGCGAGCGCGACGGTGCCCTTTTCGCGCCGGATTTTCGCGATGGCTTCCTGCACGCGGAGATATGCCTGGCGCACATCCATCTCGACCAGGCGGGCGACATCTTCGCGTTCGCGTTCCAGTTGGTTCAGTTGTGCGCGCGCTTCGAGGCGCTCGTGACGCCGCCGTCCGCCGGCATAGATATCCCATTCCACGCCGACGCCCACGATGAACCCGTCGGCGGCGATGGCGCCGCCGCCTTCGATGTATTTGTAACCGGCGGTGGCGGCGGCGCTGGGCTTGTAGCCGCCCTTGCTGGCATCGAGATGGTTGCGCGCGGCGGCGATGCCCATGTCCAGCGCGTGCAATTCCGCGCGGCGCGCGAGCGCCTCGTCAATCAACGCCTCAGGCGGGTCCGACGGCGGCGTCCATTCGAGCGTGCCGCCCAATTCCACCGGGGTGTTCTGCGGCATGGCCAGAATCCGGAGCAGGTTCAGGTGTGCGATCTGCGCGGCGCTCTGCGCCGATACCAGTTCCGTCTGCCGCGCGCCCAGTTCCGTCTCCGCGCGCAGCAGTTCGAAGCGGCTGACCAGCCCGACCTCCAGCATCTGCGCCACGTCCGCCTTATGCTGTTCAAACGTTGCCACGCTGTCGCGCGCGACCTCC
>CAZLII010000473.1:0-4127 GCA_964559065.1 uncultured Nitrospirales bacterium
TCGTAAAAGAAACGCGCTAAAATCTAGTCAAAGGCCAAACACCAGTCCCTCTCCCTCCGGGAGAGGGGTGGGGTGAGGGGAAAGGTCAATATAATCGAAGGCTTTTCTCAGCGCCCAGAATATTTTGGACAGCACTGATAATTTACCTTCGGATATCTGTCTCGGACTTCATTTCGCCTTTGACGCAAGTGAACACCGTGTAGACATCCTCGCCCGCTCTGTACTGTCCCTCATGCACCTCGAAACCGGTTTCGCGGAGAACACGCCGCCATGTGGCCAGAGGGAATATCCCCATGGTCCAGTAGTCGGTCTCAATCCGAAGGCGTCCATGGTCGCGAATGAGATACAGGATCGTCGTTTCATACTGCTCATCCGCGGGGTCGGGATCATATGTGTTCTCGATAAAGACAACTTCGATGCCGTCCTGCGTGGTTCCGGGCGAGGCGTGGGTGACGCTCGTCTTGTTTTGCTGGAAAGTCTCGGTCGTCACGTCCGGAGTCGCAACCAGAACGCCGCCAGGGTTCAGGTGGGCATACGCGGTGCGAAACGCCGCCACGAAGTCCGCGAGACAACTCATGTGCGATATCGCATCGTCCATCAGTACGGCGTCGAAGGCGCTTTCGAGTCTGAACGTTCGCATGTCCCCTTGGATGAACGCGCATTCCGGGTTTAATTCCTTCGCCTGTGCGAGCATGGTGGAACTCAGATCAACACCGGTGACGTTGAACTGCCGCTTCAGATTCAGAACGTTCTTTCCGCCCCCGCACCCAATGTCCAGCAAGGTTCTTGCCGGGCGCTTGGCGTACTGTCGGATCAACCCCGTGACGTGCCGGCAATAGTGCGCGTATTCAGTGGCGGCATCCCCCCACATCGGCCACAGCCATGCCAAGTCTGTGTAGAGGTGGCAGGTATCACCCATTTTCCAGTCTCCGGCCCAACGCCAGGGATCAGGCGCAGCGGGCATCACGCTACTCTTCTTCGACAGGATAACGGGATTGACAGGATGGGTTCAAAACACGGGCCTTTCTCTTGACCTCGACCTTCCCTTCACCGAAATTGAGAAGCAAGCCAACCGGTTCTCCAGTGGCGACAAGGCGGTTCGCCCATTGGCCCTTTCATTTCCGGTGTTTACGGCGTCTCTTTTTGAAACCCGATCTTGCGCTTGGCCGTGGGGACGGGCGCCATCAGTTGGCGGACTGCGGCGACCAAGGCGCGGATACTGTCGTCGTGCTGGTCAATCCGGTGTTCAACGGCCTCGAGACGACGCGACAGTTCTGCCGTCGCGGCAAGGGCCTCGCGCATCTTGACGAAGGCGCGCACGACGTAGACGCTCATCTCGACGGCACGCGGACTGTTGAGTACCGACGCCGCCATGATGGCGCCATGTTCGGTGAATGCGCGCGGCAGCGCCGACGAGAATTTCAAGCGGGCAAGGTGGTCACAATTTGTGACCACCTCGCGCTTCTCCGCCTTGGTCAACACGAACATGAAATCGTCGGGCGGGAAACGGTCGCCATTGCGTTTGACGGCCTGATTGAACGCCTTTGTCGAGACGCCATACAGCGCCGCGAGGTCCGCGTCCAGAATCACACGGCGGCCGCGAATGGTCAGTATCCGCGACTCCACGGACGGGATGTCGGCGATGGCCCTTTTCGGGTTGGCTTTAGTCATTTGAAGTTGTTCCCTCCTGGTTGAATTAGCGGCCCGCGACGGATGGCACGTCCCCCCCGGCGGGGATGTGGGCATATGTCTCACTTCTTCCAGATGCACCGGTAATTGAAGCGGCGGTTGGGGGCGGTGTCGCCGTGGAGGGTGAGGGAGATGGGGTCCTTGAGATCGGCGGGGTTGTCGGCCCATTTGAAATCAAAGGTCATCGTGTCGCCTTTCAGGCCGAGTTGCTGCCTGGGGATGGCCAATTCCAGGGTTTTTCCGGCATGGCGATAGGGCAGTTGCGCCGCTTCGGTCCAGGGGGTGCCGCCGGCATCCGGGGCATGGCGCATCAATGTCGTGGTATTTTCGTCAATGATCCTGTAGTTGACGAGATAATCGTATCCGAACCATCCGGTGTCGTGGTTCTGGTCGGCGTCAATGAGCAGGAGCATCCAGTGTTTGCCGGTATGCGGGGTGAGCGGTTCGTTCGTCTCCGCATAGAAATAGATATGTTCCGCGCCGACGGCCACTTTACACGTGATGATGTCGTTGCGCCCGGAGTCGTCTTTATAGTGCAGGCCGCCATAGCCGGGATAATCACGGTGGAAGGTGTCGCCGATGGTGTCGCGGTATTCCACGGCGACGGCGTCCCAATCCGCGAAATCGCCGTCTATCGTTATTTCAAGCACACCGCGCAGTTCGGGAATGGGGCGCGCGCCCTTGTATCTTCGGATGTTCTGCGCCATCTGCATGTAGTAGTTGTCGGTATAGCCGCCCTTCATCGGATGGATGCAACGGTTGAACTCGGAATTGTACTGGTCCACAAAGAAGAAGGGGCTGTCGCGCCGCATGAACTTGAAGGTCTGCCCTTCCGGCGGCTGATACTTGCCCGCGGTCCACTCGTTCCAGTCGTTGATGTACAGAAACTGCGGGTCGGATTTCAGCGCCTCCTCCCATCGTTCCTGAAAGTAGATGCCATAGCCTTCCGGATTCTCGACGGTTTTCCCCAGCCAAGGGACATGGGTGGGCACGGGCAGGTCGTATTCGTTCAATTCGGGCTGGCCGTGCGCGCGGGTCCAGCACTTGCCGACCATGCTTGCGGGATGTTGCGCGGGCGTGACGGCCGCCTGTTCCTTCACGCCCTTGTGCCGCGACACCAGATCGTCCGGGGCCATCGCCTTGACGGGTTCGTGGGCGAGGTCGTAACCGAAACTCCAGTAGTCTTCCGTACCGATGGCGCGCTTCCCGGCCCATTGGTAATAGCCCCACCACATGGTGCGCAGGGTAAAAAAGTCTTTCACTTCCTGCGAGTAATCGGTGTAGAACTCCTCCGTAAATTTCGGGTCGCCGTAGTGCGGATGGTCCGGGTCGGTCTTGGCGGCGGGGTCATAGTGCAGGTTGGGGTGCTTGATGTCTCCCGCGTTGGCGTCCACCTCCGGCGTGCCGTTGTAGAGCAACAGCGGCTTGCCGTCCCAATGGAACCACAGGTCCTTGTACTTCTCCGGAACGTAAATCCGCTCGTACAAATCCTGCACCACGGTGATGCACGGCCCGTTGAAGGCCCAGAAGCAGAACTGCGGCACTTGATTGCCCTCGGCCTTCATCTTCTGCATCGTGGGGAAAACGACGTCCCACTCGTCCCAATAGCGCACCGCGTTGGTCACGTCCATCACGAGCACATCCACGCCCGCATCGGCCAGCATGGACATGTCTCTGCGGATGACGTATTCGTCCTTGCTCAGGAAATACCCCATTTCCGGTTCGCCCCAATGGTAAGAGGGGTATTCCCACAGGGGATGGTTGGCGTCGAGCCGCGCGCTGGGGTCTGCGGCGAGGATTTTGGTCACATCGGCGGTGTAAGGGCTTTTCACACCGGCGAGTCCGTCGCTGTGCCACGTGATATAGAAAATGCCGACCACCCGCCGCTGGTCCGTCTTCGGCGGTCCGACGATCGCGGCATCCGGCATGCTTCGGCCCAGCGCGTCAGTCGCCACCCAGGTGTCGGGATACAGGTCGCGGTAATACGGGGCTTCCGCCCCCGCCGCACCCACAACACACAACGAAAGAACAAGAATAAGACATGTGAAGACATAGGATTTCATGACACGCTCCCCGACATTACTTGTTTGAAACAGTCCTGTTGTTGTGGCTCGGTCAGGAGACCGGCCACAACAGTTGGATGGCCTTTATCTGACGCGGGGCGAGTATAGCACAGGCATGTATTGCCGCCCGGCGTCCAGGCAAGCCCTGACGCATGAAAGCGGTGGCACGCCACCGCAGTCCAAAGAACTACAGTAATGGGTCATACTTTAGCCGAGTGAAATTGCATCCGATGGCTTATTCATGCTCTACCGCTGCAAAGGGGTATGTTGTTCACGCTTTAGCGTGCCATTGTCCTTCTCCCCTCCGCAGTGCGGGGGATGGGGTATGTTGTTCACGCTTTAGCGTGCCATTGTCCTTCTCCCCTCCGCAGTGCG
>CAZLII010000474.1:0-4115 GCA_964559065.1 uncultured Nitrospirales bacterium
CATTGACGAAAAAGTAGACGCGGCATCCTGCCGCGTCCCCTACGTGCGGATTTGGGGATTGAATAGAACAATTGCCGTTTTGAAGTGATTGTGATAAACTGATTGCATTATATTGAAGTTGTTATTTCCAGGTCGGATTTCAGTGAATGCACTGCGTCATGAATCGCCTGAAATGAAAGGGATGGACAATGAGGAGAAGAGGGGGCTCGGTTGTTTTGCCGCTCTGCTTGGCGGCGCTGTCTTTGCCGGTTTTCGGCGAGACATGGTTTGTGAACCGAAACAATGTTTCGGGCATCGAAGATGGGGAATCGTGGCAAACGCCTTTCGCATCCATTCAGTCAGCGATTGATGCGGCAGAAGCGGATGGCGGCGGCGAAATATGGGTTGCCGCGGGGATTTATGATGAACCCCGTGTCAGTCATCCATATTTCAGCGGCGCGGTCAATACCGGTTCTGTGGAATTGAAGCCTGGCGTGCATCTCTATGGAGGTTTTTTGGGGATTGAGGGGGCGCGCGATGAACGCGACTGGGCAGCCAATGAAACGATCATTGATGGCAGCGAATCGCGCGATGGCTCTCCAGCCTATCATGTGGTGCTGGGGGCCGATGATGCATTGCTGGATGGTTTTATCATCATCGGCGGCAACGCGGACGGTGCCGAGGTGCCTGATGATCCCCGTGGCTATGGCGGCGGCATGCTCAATCTGAACGTCTCTCCCACTGTGCGGCACTGCTTGTTCAGGGAAAACACGGCAATCTATGGCGGTGGCGTCTGTAATGGCAATGCATCCCCTGTTTTTTGGGGCTGTTCTTTCAACAATAATGGGGCGCATTACGGAGGCGGGATGAGTAACTTCAGTTCCGCGCCGATCTTGCGGGACTGTGGCTTTTCTGGAAATGAGGCCAGCCTTTACGGGGGCGGCATGGCCAATCTTGATTCCTCCGCCACGCTCGAACGATGTGTATTCAGCGCCAATCATGCGAGAATCTGGGGGGGTGGCATGGCCGCCACAGGCGATTCCACTCCCACATTGACGGCATGCAGTTTCGAGGACAATATGGCTGATAATTGGGGGGGTGGCATGGGTAACTACGGCACATCCCCTGCGCTGGAATCGTGCGTTTTTAGGAACAATTCGGCCCAGGAATGGGGCGGCGGCATCGGCAATCACCGCGCCGATCCGGGCCTGAACAATTGCGAGTTCACCGGCAATGCAGCTGAAAAGTGGGGCGGCGGAGTCGCGAATTATCAGTCCACGCCAATTCTCTCGGCCTGCGAATTCGACGGCAACACAGCCGACTATGGCGGCGGCATGGCCAATCATTTGTCGTCGCCCGCATTGACCAATTGTGCCTTCTCCAACAATCAGGCCGCTCTTTACGGCGGCGGCATGTTGAATTTCAAATCCTCACCAGAGGTACAGCAATGCGTCTTCACCGCCAACCAGGCCGAATATGGCGGCGGCATGGCCAACGGCGACGGGTCTGCGCCCGCGCTGGATAATTGCACTTTCCATGACAACAAAGCGGTTTGGGGTGGCGGCATCGCAAACGTGAAATCTTCGCCCCCGCTTCGTAATAACCGTTTCACAGGAAACGAAGCCGAAAAATGGGGCGGTGGCATGGTTAATTTTCAAAGTTCCGCGCCTGTGGTGATGGATAGCGCCTTCTTGTCGAATCTCGCGGGAGAATGGGGCGGTGCTATCGCCAATGTAAGTTCCTCCCCGCAGGTGAGCGCCTGCGCATTCACCGGCAATCGCGCCGAGGGCGGCGGGGCTATGGCGAATTCCGGTTCCGCCCCGAAGGTAAGTGGCTGCGTTTTTCAGGATAATCGGGCCGGCGGCGGCGCGGGCATGCTGAATTACCGATCCTCGACGGCGATTACCGACTGTACCTTTGACGGCAATCAGGCCGATTTTGATGGCGGCGGCATGGCGAATATAGATGCTACCCCCAAAATCCGGAAGTGTGTCTTCTCCGCGAACCGCGCCGGATATGCCGCCGGCATGTTCAACCTTGACGCAAATGCCGACGTATCCAATTGCATCTTTCTGTCCAACGAGGCCGAACACTATGGCGGTGGCATGATCAATGACGGGCGTCTTTACGCCATGAGCAATATCGTCTTCGCACAAAATATTGCCGCGGTCGGCGGCGGCCTGGTCAATGGCGATGCCTCCCCCACGCTATACCACTGCACTTTCGCGCACAATCGCGCCCTCGGAAGTCCCGAAACGCATGTCCTCGGCGGCGGCATTGCCAACTGGGATGCATCGCCTGCCATCATCAACAGTATCCTTTGGAGCAACGAAGGCGGCCAGATTGAGAGCGGCGGCGATGGAGGCGCCACACTACGCTACTGCAACGTCGGGGGCGGCCATCCCGGAACCGGCAACATGGATGTGCCTCCGATGTTTACTGATCCGGATGCAGGAAACTACCGGCTGAGCGCCATCTCCCCCTGCCTGGACGTGGGAACGATCGAAACCTACATGCCGCTCTACGATTTTGACGACATATTCCGCTTCCAGGGCCGAGGGCCGGATTTGGGACCTTTCGAGTATGTTGATCCCGACGAGCCATTCCACACATTGCGTTTGGAACGGACCGGTCCCGGCACGACAATGCCGCCTCCTGGAACCTATACGATACAAGATGGATCGGTGATTTCCCTTCGTGCATTTCCCGATGCCGCCGCAAGATTTTCCAGGTGGCATGGGGTTGCTCCCGGGGAGGATCCAACTCAAGAAGAACAGACACTGCTCATGGACCAAGACCGGCACGTGACAGCGGCTTTTCTTGATGATAGGGTGCTGTACTATGAACGCACTGTTCATGGCCTGGACGACGATGGTTTCCTTATTCCGGGCACACAAACCCTGGACATTACCATCAACATAACGCAACTGCGTGACCTAGGGCCAATGACAGCCTTTGCCATGCAGGAGGAATTACCACAGGGCTGGTCATTTGCGGCGATGCTCCGGGTTACTGGTAGTCCGATGATCTACCCGCAACCGGGCGCTTCCGATATCCTTGAATGGGCTTGGATTCAGCCGCCCACCATGCCGATGGTCTTGGAATATCGAGTCAACGTGCCCGCCGGGGAAACCGGACCAGCGTGTATCCGAGGCCAGGCACTTTTCCGAGTGTTGGGTCCAGAGTTAAGATCCAATGAAGCGGAGACCCTCATCCAACTGTCGCCAACATCAGATGAGAGCAAGATACTGGAGGAAAATCCCGGTGAGGGGATTGAGGTATCCATGACGCCCGATGAGACGCCCGTCGCCGTGGTGTATGCTCCTGGCGCGGCAATGAGCGCTGTCCGGACCCTCTTCGCGCGGGAAGAAATTCCGGAAGACCCAATCCATGCCAAACGTTGCAAGCGCCTGCCCATGGGCTGTGGCGCGAATGACGGCACAAACGGCTCCAGCGGCTTATCGGAAAACCTGCTGCTTATGATGGGCGTACTTGTGGTGCTACTTGCGGCAGACAGGCGGTATGTCGCATCCCCTCGCGAAAAGCAATAGATACTGGGCCGGCTGTTTTCAGAAGGCTTTAATGACGACTCTCTGCGCGACGGTCTCCACTTCTTCGCGGGTGAAATGGCCGATATCCCAGGAAAGGGCGTTGGCCGCGCCGGCGGCAACGCCAATCTGCGCCATTTGTTCCAGCGGCCACCCTTCCATCAGGCCGATAGCGAATGCGGCCACCAGGGCGTCGCCGGAACCCACCGGATTGACTTCCTTGATTTTCGGCGGAACCGCCCGGAGCCGTTCGCCCGCGCGCGAGATGATCGCGCCTTCGGCGCCCAGTGACAACACGACCAGCCGGATGCCCTTTTCGTGGAAAATGTCCATCGCGCGACGGCAGGCGGCCTCGCTGTCGAGCACAAAACCGACAGCCTGTTCCGCTTCTTCACGGTTGGGTTTGACCATGTAGGGCACGGCGTCAAGCGCCAGGGCGAAGTCCGGGCCGTAGGAATCGAGCACGGTCAAAGCGCCCGCGTCGCGCGCGATGGGGATGAGCGTGGCGTAGAGGTCGTGCGTCATCGGGCAGGAGGACGCGCCGTTGAAGGTGGCCACGCGCGCGTCCTTGGCCGCGTAACGGAACGC
>CAZLII010000475.1:0-4112 GCA_964559065.1 uncultured Nitrospirales bacterium
AGAGTACCCCTGCATGTTCGTAGATACGGGCATCCCCCTGTTGATTCAGGGGATGCTGGGCATGGGCGCGGAGAAGGCGCGGCTGATTGCCAAGGCGGCCGGTGCCGCCAGCCTGCTCGATGCCGCAAAACTGTTTTGCATCGGTGAACGCAATCTCGCCGCGCTGAGAAGCACGCTCCAGGAACACGGCATTCCCCTCGCGGCGGAAGATGTGGGCGGCACGAGGGCCAGAACCATGTCGCTATATCTGGATAGGGGTGTGACCATGATCAAGACCTGCCAACGACATTACGAATTGGAATAGCCCCTGCTCCGGACGTGGCGCAGCCTTCCGTCGGCAACCTGTTCGTGACTCGGTGGGCTTGTGATACAATTGTCGAGAAAGGGACAAAGATGACGCCGAGAGAAGCCATACTGAAAAGCATATCTGAAGTGCCCGCGCTGCCGGTGTCTGCGGTGAAGGCGCTCCGCCTGATTCAAGACCCCAACAGCAGCATGGCGGAAATCATGCGGTCCGTCGAACTCGACCCCGCGCTCACTTCCGACATGCTGCGCCTGGCAAATTCCGCCTACTTCGCGGGACCGCGTCAAATCAGTTCTCTGAGGGAGGCGGGCGTGCTGTTCGGCACATGGCGCATTCAGCAACTCATCCTGGCGTCGGCGGTCTTCCCCCTGGCGCGCAAGCCCCTGCAAGGCTATGGCATGCCCACCGGGCGCCTTGTTGATCACCTCATGGCGGTGGCGATTGGCATAGAGCAATTGGCCAAAGAACTAAGAATCCAGGCGCCGCATTTCGCCTTTACCGCCGGCCTGCTGCACGATATCGGCAAGATCGTGCTGGGCACTTTCGTGGAAATTGACAGTGAACCGCTCATGCGGCTGGCCTTCAAGCAACAGGTTTCTTTCGAAGTGGCGGAGCAACGGGTTCTCGGCATAGACCATGCGGAAGCCGGTGCGGCCCTGTTGGAGTATTGGCAACTTCCGGAAAACATCATCACCGCCGTGCGTTGGCATCACGATCCCGACAAAAGCCCCGGCGAGCCTCTGGTTCCCGATTTGGTGCATGCGTCCGACGCCATCTGCATCGGGTGTGGTCTGGGTCTGGGCGTGGAAGGGTTGAATTACCAGATCAGCCCAACGGTGGCGGAACGCCTTCAATTGAAGCCGGAAGTGGTCGAACAGGTCACGGCAACCCTGCTCGGCGAGTTTCAGGCCATGCTGGAGAAGGACAAAGAAAAGGCGAAAGAAAGCGGCGGGGGAAAACAGCCCCCTCTGTAATGATTTTAGTCCGTGGCGGCCTATTTCCACCAGACCAGTTGCAGCGGGTCCCTGCCTGCCGCCTCAAAATCAATGGAAAACCGGAAAGGCCCCGGAATCTTGGAGCACTTCACGAGCAGGGTGTTGCGGCCCTGTTTGATAAAACACGGCGCGCTCTCCGACCCGAACTGATCGTGGGGAACCTGGTAGTCACTTTCATGCACCAGTGATCCGTTCAGCCAGACTTTCATGGCGTTCTGCACGCCGATCTTCGCGCGCGCTTCCTGTCGGCGGTCGCAGGTGAATTCCGCATAGGCATACGCGGTGGCATGGTCGAAGCGGGGGTAATACTCGAAAACCGGCGAGAAGGCTTCCTGCAGATCAAGTTTGTGCCCATCGGCGGCGCGGGTGAACCATTGCTTCCATCCGATGGCTTTGTACCAACCGGGATAGACCGCATTGAAATCAATGGTTTGTTCCGGCGGATAGGCGGCAAGATGCCCTTTTCCGCCCCAATTCGGAAACTCGCCAATCACCATCCAGCGTTGGGTGTGTTGGGTGCGCTCGGCGCGCAGCCATTCCACAGCCTTCTGATGCGTGGCGAGCGGCGCGTCGCCGGGCATGGAACGGCGGACAAAGTGATTCAGCAGATTCACAAACAGCCGGTCCGCCGCCGGGTCCTGGCCGAGATGCTCCAGCACACGCAGATGGGTCATCACGATACGGCCCGCCCCGTAGCGTCGCACCAGAATATCGCTGCCCCACCATCGCGTCTCCCCGGTCATATAGTGGCCCGCGGCGATGGGCGTTGTGTCGAAGGCGCCGCAGATGTCCTCGTCGCCGGTTTCGATAAAGGTCTTGGCGGGCGCAATGTTCTTGTAGGGTTGCCGCATCAGGCAGCGCGTCGGCAGGGCGTCGAAGACCGGATGCATTTTGACGTAATGGCAGGCCGGAAGAAAGCCGCCGACGGCGTCCTTGGGCGTGGCGCGTAGGGATGGGTCAATATGATCGGCCAGGTCGTTCCAATCGTCGGGCGGACTGAAAAACAGGGCCACCGCGCCGCCCTTCACCTGCGCGAGTATCTGCATCAATTCGTTGTCCGGGTAGCCGCGGATGGTATTCGCGATCGGCGGGATCACGTGAATCGGCGCGAGCATACTTTCGGGTCTGGCAAATCGGTGGCAGCGGGGCTGCCATTCGTTCTTCGGGTCGAGCACGTTGATGCGCACGTCGGTGGGGGCAACCGGATCAAACACGCACAACTCCGTCGCGCTCTCCGCGATTACACGCACGCCTTGGATCAGCCGCACCACGAAACGGTGCATGCCGGCGGAGCCGGAGGCCCCCACCGCGCCGGACCACAATTCCTTGCCATGGCGCGGGATTTTCACCTCGCGCCGCTTTTTCCACAGCACCTGGTTGGTCGGCCCGACCACCTGAAGCGAAAGTATGGCCCGGCCTTCGAGCCGCACTTCATTGGCCAGAAGAACGGTGACGGGGACTTCCTGTCGGGGCGTCAGGTTGGTCTGCATGATCTGAATGATGGGACGCAGAGGGCGTTGCACCCGTTTCATCACCTCGAAAACGGGTTTGGGTCTGCGCCACCTGTCGAGCACACCCGCACAGAATTCATGGCCTGCGTCGCTGAGTTGCGTGTAGCAATACCCTGCCGCTTTGGGATTGGCCCGGATGGCGTCAATCTGAAAGCGCGCGGCATCGCACTGCAATTCACGCACTGCGGCGAGAAAACCGGAGAAATCGCCGAAGAGGCGGTCGAGGCCGCGTTCCAAGAATCCCTGCTTTCCGGCATCGCGCATTGCAGCGAGAAAACGCGCATCCTTCAACAAATCCTTTTCATCGCCATACTGCGCGATGACGTCGTCCAGGTCCTCCGGGCCGCCAAAACCGAATTCTGAGAGGAAATAGAGTTTGTCGGGGTCGCCGTTGCGCCGGTAATAACTTTCAATGTCGTAATCCACCGGCGCGCGCTGGTAGATGTGTAAATCGTCATACGGCTCTAATTCGTCGCGATACGGGCGCATCATGCGCGACGGCTCGCGGCAGGCATTGACGCCGCCGCTGTCGTCAATGATGACGCGGGTGGGGTCTAGTGAACGCGCCAACCGGGCGAGGTCTTCCTTGATCAGTTGCGCGCCGCCCCCGGTAACATAGCCCGCGTTGCCGGTCTCATTCAGCATGCCCCAAATCACCACAGAAGGATGATTGCGATCGCGGAGGATCATTTCGCGCACTTCGTTTTCACAGCGCGTCTTCATGAATTCGGAGTTCCTGATCCAACCGATGGGCGGTTCCTCATAAATCAGCATACCCAACTCGTCAGCGAGGTCCAGCGTGATGCGCGGCGCGGTTTTGATGTGCAGCCGCAGCATGTTGAAACCCGCCTCCTTGGCCAGTTCAATTTCGCGGCGCGCCATCTCGACCGATTCAGGCGCAGCCAGCGCCCGGGGATAATCCGGCTGGAATAATGCGGCTTTGATGAATACTGGACGGTTGTTGAGACAGAACCGTTTGTCTTTCACCGTGAATTCGCGCATGCCGAATCGCACCGACATGCTGTCCATGAGGCCGTCGTCCGAATGCAATTCGGCAATCAAGGTGTAGCGCTTCGGATTGTCGGGCGACCACAGTTCAAAATCCGGGAAATCAAGCGTCAGGATTCCGGGCGTTCCCTCTGCGGAAAACGGCGTGCCGTCAATACACAGTCGCAATACGTCTGACTGCGATGCGGTCGCCTGCACGGTGATGCGCTTACGGCGGATGTCCGGAAGAATGAAGATATCCTCGATGTGCGCACGCGGCTTGCATTCGAGGGAGACATCGCCCCAGATGCCGGC
>CAZLII010000476.1:0-4111 GCA_964559065.1 uncultured Nitrospirales bacterium
GATGCATGTCATGAAAATCCGGAAGAAAGCGCTTGGTTTGTTTTGGACAGTACTGTTTTGACATCAAGACTCTGTTGCACTAGGATGAAAACGGAACCAATGAAGAAGGAATTGCATATCATGTCAGATCATATGGATCGTCGTCAGTTTCTGGGGCGCGCCATGGTTGGCGGCGCGGCATTGGCGGAGGGCATTGGCGGGATCGCGCGGGCGGCCTCTCTGAATGAACGCGTTGTCGTAGGCGTCGCGGGAATGAGCCGGGGGCGCAGTCTTGCGCTCACGTTTGCGGGGAATCCCCACTGTCTTCTCAAATATGTATGCGACGTGGACCGCAGGCGCGCCGAGGACGGCGCCAAAGCGGTTGAAAAGGAGACGGGGCAGTCGCCCGCGCCGCTGACGGACCTGCGCCGGATGCTGGATAATCCTGAAGTGGATGCGGTGGTGTTTGCCCTGCCTGTGCATTGGCATGCGCCGGCCGCCATTCTGGCCTGTCAGGCGGGCAAGCATGTATATGTGGAGAAACCCTGTTCGCACAATCCGCATGAAGGCGAACTCCTGATTGCGGCGGCCAGAAAGCATGATTGCGTGGTGCAGATGGGCAATCAGCGCCGCGCCTCGGAAGTCACGCGGGAAGCGATGAGAAAATTGCATGAAGGCATCCTCGGGCGCTGCTATTATGCGCGGGGATGGTACGCCAGCATGCGCGGTTCCATAGGCCGGGGCCGCGAAGCGCCCGTGCCCGAACATCTTGACTACGAAATGTGGCAAGGGCCGGCGCCGCGACGCCCCTATAAAGACAACGTAGTGCATTACAACTGGCACTGGTTCTGGCACTGGGGCGCGGGTGAAATCGGCAATAATGGCACCCACGGGTTGGACCTGTGCCGTTGGGGACTGAATGTGGACTATCCCGTGCGCGTCAATTCCGCCGGCGGCAGGTTCCGCTACGACGATGACCAGGAAACGCCCGATACGCACATGGTCTCCTACGATTTTGCCGGCGGCAAGATGATTTCCTGGGAAGGACTCAGTTGCAATCATCCGGGACCGGGAGGCTCCGGCTTCGGTGTGATCTTCTTCGGGGAGAATGGCAACATGTCCGTCGGCGACAGTTTTTACCGCATTTGCGACAATGACGGGAAAGTGCTCGAGGAGAAAAGCGGCAATCGGGGCGACGTTGAACACATCGCCATCTTCCTGGAAGCCGTGCAAAGCAAGGATCGAACAATCCTGACATCCGAGATCGAAGAGGGGCACAAGAGCACCCTGTTATCGCATCTCGGCAATATCGCGTATCGGACCGGCCGCTCACTGAAATGCGGCGAGAAAGGCCATATCCTCGACGACGCCGAGGCTGAAGCCCTCTGGAAACGCGCATACGAACCCGGCTGGGAACCGACTGTATAAGCGCTTTGTTCACAACCTCTGCGAGGTTTGCTTTGAAGGTTGGTCAGGATTGTCGTGTGGGGGTTAAGCGACATGTACCGATTTTACCGTCAGGATCGGGCGAGCGAGGAGCCATCGCAGGTCGTTGTCGCGATTATAATTGAATCCTCACGGCGTGAACCGCGCGCCCGATTCCCCGTAGCGGAAGGTTTTTCCGTCCTCACCAAGGATAATGGGTTCCAGCCCGGACGCATCGGCGGGTGACCGCACCATGAGGTCCTCGATGGTGTTAGTCACTTCGTCGGATGTGACTCCGTCGGCCGTCGCATGCAACACCGCCAGCGCCCCGGCGTCATCACAATCGGTGTCCATATCAGTGTCGAAGATGATCCGCACAGGTTTCGAAGGCTGATGCATCATCAGCGCATCAATCTCCTCGGCGAGGAGATTGGGGGCGCGCCGGGCAATATGATATTTGTGCGTACCGTTTGTGTCGTGTCTCCACGAATTGCTGCCGTCTTCGGGATTGATGACGATGCGGCCCGGCGGCGACAAGTCCCAGTAATCCGAAGCGGGACCGCCGTCAAGGCCGCGCACGGCGTAAAGCACGGCGGCCTGGTCCCAACTGCGGTGTGGCTGCAAATCGTTAAACAACTGATAGGCGCGGCGGACCGGATTGTCTTCGGGCAATTCATGCAGTCTGCCGCCCGTATAGATATCCCTGCCGATTTCCCAGCCGCTGAAGATGATGTCCGTCGGCCATTTTTCAATCGCTTCGGCGGCTGCGGCCGCGTCCCACAGGATGTTGGCCTCGCGGCCCTCGGGAAAGCGGCCGCCCATGCACACCCAGAGCCGGACTTTCCGTTCCGCAAGCGCCCGCCCGTCGAGGTCGCTGTGTTTGCATGGCCCGCTTACAAGCACGTTCCGCAGGTTGGTTTTGTAGCCGATGGTCACGATGACCACGCTGCTTTCCGGCTGACGCGCAAGAATTTCGCGGTAGCGTTCCACGGCGTCCGGCGCATCATCGCCGCTGGACAGTGTTCCGGGGAACTCTTCCGCGACCTGTCGGGCATAGCGGGAGTCACGCAATACGCCGTCGCCCTTCACATTGCCCAGGGGGAGTTCGGGGCGTTCAAAGTAAGTGTTAATGCGGTTGGCGCACGCGGCGCTGTGTGGATTCTTGGCAGACACCATGACGCCGAGAATCTCCGCCTCGCCCCGGTCCGCCAATGCGTGGAGCATGGCCAATGCCCCTACGTCGTCCACGTCCGATTCCATGTCGGTATCCAAGATGACAGGCACGGGCTTTGCAGCCACCGCGGCAGGCATGCTTAGAAGCAGCAGCACTGCGCTGAAGCCGAAAATAAAGAGTCCCAAGACTTGTCGCTCTACGCTGGAGGGCACCAAACGCATGATTTGGTTCCTTTTCTGATAGTTGTTAAGTGAGAGCATTCGTGTTTGGTTAAGAAAACCCAAAATATGCCTTCACTCAACGCCCACCGCCTTATCACTGATTCCGATTCAATCGGAAAACCCGAAACCGGGAATCCAGTTGTCTCAAATTCAGCGCTTAACCGAACACGAATGATTCGCTGTATCTATCCACATTTTCGAAGGGCAAAGTCAATTATGCTTCCTTGGAGCCATTGTCCGCCGCTGCGACGCTGATTCGCAAGCCTCGGCTCGACTGGAAAATGGAATCCATGGACGACCCCGCCGCGGGCGTTCGACGAAGAAGGGATTCGGTGCGGCGAAAAACCCATGGCAACGAGCAAGTGATCGAGGCCTTCCAGCGCGTGTGTATCATCAACATGCGTGCGTATTGACCAGACCGCGGACGACAGGAGACGGACGTTGAAATATGCGGAACAACCGGTCAATCCGCGTGCGGCGGCAATGGAAAAGATTCTCGTTGTTTGAGTTAGCGGGGGGGTGCCGCGCACTACCGAAGTACGAGTACCCAAGTCTCCGAAGTAGGCGGCTGATAAACGCCGTCCTCGAGGGGCGCGGCATCCTGCCATGCCGTTGTCCGAGGATCAAACCATCGGGCATGCAGACCTTCAGCAAGCCGGGCCATATCTACTTCCAGCGGCGCGCCGCTGGTGACGAAAACTGCTGCGCGATCGCCTGATTGCGACCGCACGGGCGCAATCGATGCCTGCGCGGACTCGTGGGTTTGCAGGCCTGGAAGCCCATTCTCTGACGTTTCCGTCGTGCGAAACCGCATTTCATAAGCCGTGTCCGACTGTCCAAACGTGAAATTCCGGATAGATGTATCCGCCGACAACGTCACAATTCGGGCAGGGCCACCTTGGATAGCGTTGGCGGGCGTAATCCAGACTTCCAGTGTGAATGCGTTGCTGTCGCGCACAGCCGCAGTTAGGCGTTCGTCCGGTACATCCGAAGCGATGAGCACCGTGCCGTGTACGGCAAGACCATCGTCTACCCAAGCGACCGTTTCGAGATTTCCGATCAGAAGATCATGGGCAGGCTCTTGACGTGACACGTCGCGCACCACGGCGCCCTGGCCTTCCCGAAACGTGTAGTAAACCTGCAGCCCATCCCGGTGTTCCGGCGCGCCGGCTGCGCAATGATGAGCGATTTCCGATGCATCGAGCGCCCGGTTGTACATGGCAACGCCGTGGTATACGCCGCGCCAGGCGCGCCCCCCTGTGATCTCATTGCCCAGTGCCAGACGCAGACCGTCGTCCCACGAAGAGAGAGA
>CAZLII010000477.1:0-4109 GCA_964559065.1 uncultured Nitrospirales bacterium
GCCCGGGCTTGAAGACTGTGGTCACAATTTCACGTATCCGATATGAGGCCGGCGCAGCGGCATGCGCCCAAGGCGACGCCGTTCTTTTGCCATCGGGGATGATTATCGGAGAGCGGACTTGAAACAAATGGCAAAGCGTCTTAAACCAAGGGAGAGAATACCTGGTTATGGCGCACAATGTAGATGCGGCATCCCGCCGCATCCGTTCCCAAGCGACGCGGCAAGATGCCGCGTCTACTTTATCTGGGTGATTGGAAATCCGTGCACGATCCGATCTCACGATACTTGAATAGGCGCGCGCTTCTGGAACGCTGGCCGCTGCGCGGCGCGGCGCCGGAGTGCGTGACGCAGGCGGTGGTCATTCCCGCACTCGCCGAGCATCCGGGGCTGTTCGATACGCTGTCCGACCTGGACGCCGCGCCGCCGGCTTGCCGTGCACGCACCCTGATTGTCGTGGTCGTGAATAACCGCCCGCCGCCGCACGCCGCGCCGGAGACAATAGAAAACAATCGGGTAACGCTGGACCGGCTGCGGGAAACGCCCGGCGTGGCATGGATTGACGCCGCATCTCCGGGATGCGAATTGCCCCCGAAGGATGGCGTCGGCCTGGCGCGGAAATTGGGCTTGGACGCCGCGTTGCGGGAATTGCACCGGCGGGGGCTTGCAGACGCGCCGTTGGTCTGCCTCGACGCTGACACGCGCACGGACCCGCATTACCTGGAAAGCATCGCCGAGTTTTTCGCCGCGCCCAAATGTTGGGCCGCCGTGTTGGATTATGCGCATCCGCTGGATGGACCGGCGGAGGCGCGCGCCGCCATCACCGCATATGAATGCTACCTGCGGTGTCATGAACTGGCGCTGGCGTGGGCGGGATCGCCTTATGCTTTCTGCGCGCTGGGCTCCGCCATCGCATGCACCGCCCGCGCCTATGCCGCCGTGTCGGGCATGAACCGTCGGATTGCAGGGGAGGATTTCTACTTCCTGCAACAATTGGCGAAGACCGGCCCGGTAGAACGCATCGTGACGACAACCGTCAGGCCCGCGGCGCGCGCTTCCGGGCGGACGCCCTTCGGCACCGGTCCCCGCATGGCGCAATCAGCCAACGGCGAAGCAGTATCGCGTTTCGTGCATCACCCGCACGCCTACGCCGTGCTTCGGGCGTGGTTCGATATCGTCGCGCGGCATGCCAGCGCGTCGGTGGAGACATTGTTGGATGCGGCATCCAAAGTTGATGTGGCGCTCGCGGCCTTTCTGGAACGGGACCGATTCGCCGTGGTCTGGGGGAAACTGCAGGCGCAACACCGAAATGCGCCACGCCTGTTGCAGCAATTTCACGCCTGGTTCGACGGATTGCGCAGCATCCGCCTGCTGCATTATCTCCGGGACCACGGTTACCCGGACCAAGACCTTGCCGACGCGGTTCCTGAATACATCGCCTTGGGTGTTTTCCCCGCGCCGCCCGAGAATCCGGAGGATGGCCAAGATTTGCTGCGATATCTCCGGGAATGCTGCCGCCGCCTGCCGCCCACCGGAAAGCGGGGATAAGGACGCCAAGGTTGTGTGCCTACGCCTCGGTGTCGTCCACTTCGTCCGCATCATCCGCATCGCCGCTGTCATCGTTCGCATCGCCGCCGTTTACCGCGGGCATAGCGCCGTTCTCGGTGAGCGACGCTTCCTTTTCGTCGGCGATGGCGCGGGCGACGGCGCTGACCTTCGCGCCGGGCTGCGGCGTCATGACCTTTACGCCCTGGGTGTTGCGGCCGATCACGCGGATGTCCTTGACCGGCGTGCGGATCACGATGCCGTCGGTGGCGACGAGGACAATTTCGTCGTCGTCGTCCACGGTCAGCATACCCACAACCCGGCCATTGCGCTCGGTGGTCTTGATGTTGATGATGCCGACGCCGCCCCGGTGTTGCAGGCGGTATTCGCCGACTTTCGTGCGCTTGCCGAATCCGTTCTCGGTGATGCTGAGCACGGTGAGGTCGTCCTGCGCCAGCGACACGCCGACCACATAATCGCCTTCCTCCATGCGGATGCCGATCACGCCGCGCGCGGCGCGGCCCATGGGGCGGACGTCCTTTTCGGGGAAGCGGATGGCCATGCCGTTGTGCGTGGCGATGAGGATATTGTCATTCCCGGAAGTGATCTGCACTTCGATCAATTCGTCGCCCTTGTCCGGGTCAATGGCGATGATGCCGGCGGCGCGGGGATTGCTGAACGCCTGCAAGGCGGTCTTCTTGACGATGCCGTTCCGCGTCACCATGAACACATATTTGCCCTCTTCGCTCAGGTCGCGCACCGGCAGGAACGCGGTCACCCGCTCATCGCTGCCGAGACTGAGCAGGTTGACGATGGCGCGCCCGCGCGCGGTGCGGCTCGCCTTGGGCAGTTCGTGGACCTTGCGCCAGTACACCCGACCGAGATTCGTGAAAAACAGCATGTACTGGTGCGCGGACGCGATGAAGATGTCGTTGACGAAGTCCTCGTCCTTGGTGTCCATGCCCGTGATGCCGCGGCCGCCGCGCCGTTGTTTGCGGTAGGTGCTGACGGGCAGCCGCTTGATGTAGCCCTGGCTGGAGACGGTGACCACCATGGTCTCGTCGGCGATGAGGTCCTCGACGCGGAACTCGCCGAGTTCGTCGAGGATTTCCGTGCGGCGCGCATCGCCGTATTTTTCCTTGACCGTGATGATTTCCTTGTGCACTTCCGCCAGAATGGTTTTTTCGCTTGAAAGGATATGCTTGAGCCGCTCGATTTCCTTGAGCAGTTCGGTGTATTCCTTGAGCAATTCCTCGCGTTCGAGGCCGGTGAGACGGCGCAGTTGCATGGACAGGATGGCGTTGGCCTGGGGTTCGCTGAATTCAAAGCGGTCCCGCAGGCGCACACGCGCCTCATCAGTGTCTTTGGACTTGCGGATGATGGCGATCACCTCGTCAATGTGGTCAATCGCCTTGAGCAGCCCTTCGAGGATGTGGGCGCGGGCCTCCGCCTTTTCCAGATCAAAGCGGGTGCGCCGCTCCACGATTTCCGCGCGGTGCCGCACGTAGTAATGGATGAGTTCGGCGAGATTGAGCACGCGCGGCGCGTTGTTGACCAGCGCGAGCATGATGATGCTCGCGGTGACCTGAAGTTGGGTGTGCTTGTAGAGTTGGTTCAGCACCACCTGCGGTTCGTCGCCCTTCCGCAGTTCAATGACGATGCGCATGCCGTCCTTGTCGGACTCGTCGCGCAGATCGCTGATGCCCTCGATGGTCTTGCTGTGCACCAGCGCGGCGATGCTCTCGATCAGGCGCGACTTGTTGACCTGGTAGGGGATTTCCTGGACGATGATGCTTTCGCGCCCTGTTTGTTGATTTGTTTCGACGGCGACGCGCGCGCGCAGGGTGACCCGGCCGCGCCCCGTGCGATGGGCTTCGACAATGCCCTCGCGTCCGCAGATGACGCCGCCGGTCGGGAAGTCCGGCCCCTTCACGAAGCGCATCAGGTCATCGGGTTCAGCATCGGGGTTATCTATGAAATATGCCACCGCTTCGCAGACTTCGGTGAGGTTGTGCGGCGGACAACTGGTGGCCATGCCGACCGCGATGCCGTAGGAGCCGTTGACCAGCAGGTTCGGGATGGCGGACGGCAGCACGGTCGGTTCCTGCTGCGTGCCGTCGAAGTTGTCCTGGGTATTGACGGTGTTTTTATCGATGTCGGCGAGCATTTCGGCGGCGATGGATTCCATGCGGGCTTCGGTGTAGCGGTAGGCCGCAGGATTGTCGCCGTCAATGGAGCCGAAGTTGCCCTGCCCGTCCACGAGCGGGTAGCGCATGTTCCATTCCTGGGCCATGCGCACCAGCGCGTCGTACACCGACTGGTCGCCATGCGGGTGGTATTTTCCCAGCGCTTCGCCGACGATCGCCGCGCATTTGCGGTAGCCCCGGTTGTGTTGCAGGCCGAGTTGCTGCATGACATAGAGGATGCGCCGGTGGACGGGCTTCAGCCCGTCGCGCACATCCGGCAGCGCGCGGCTGACGATCACGCTCATCGAATAATCGAGAAAGGAGTTCTTGAGTTCCTGTTCGATGGGGATGGGTCGGATACGGTCTTGCGTCGTCATGGTC
>CAZLII010000478.1:0-4098 GCA_964559065.1 uncultured Nitrospirales bacterium
GTCCGGCTTTACCTGTTTGGCGTATTCAAAAGCCCCTTCGCCCGTATTGATCACAAAAGCCTGGTGTCCTTCGGCATTCAGTTTTGTCTTGATCAACTCCGATATATCAACGTCATCGTCAACTACAAGAATCCTGCTCATTCACCTTCCCCTTGTGGGTTGTCCTCGAAAACGCACATACTCCTCCATCGAATGCCCTCCGCGGGCCGATAACACACCTTTATGATATTATATACCAATTATCGAAGAGAGAGGCAATATGACGACACAATTCGCACCGACCCTGTTTTTGTTGCCACACTCGCCGGAAAAAAGTCATGTTGCATGCCCCCGTTGGCATATCACGCGATTCGTTCCGCCGTTGCGCCCGATCGCCTTTTCTTGTCCCTGCTCCATCAATATGATAGGATTGCCGGACCAAATCGTTCAGCACTGAGGCTCTTGCATAACCTGCTGTGGTCCAACGTGGCACGGGCATCCTGCGCGTGTTTCATGGGCGGGATGCGCATGCCGCGAGAGGTTTTGCAAGAACCTCCACGGGAAGGGTATTGCCATGCGTCAAAGCGTCATTTTACTATTGGTGGGGCTTGCGGTTCTTGTGGGCTGCGAAGCGAAACCGCCTGAACCGCCCCCCGTCGAAGCGCCGCCGGAACCCACGCCCCAGGAGATTTTCAATAATGACCTGCAGCCTATTCTGACGGTACTTTGGGGGCCTCTGCGCGGCGGCCAGTTCTACGATGATGCGCAACACGACGAAGCCATCGCGAAACTGGGAACGCTGAAGGCCAGGCATTCGGCGACGGAAAACGGGAGGATCGCCCTCGGAAATTTCACGCGCGAGGTGGAAACGCTGATTCGCGAAGCGAGAAACGCCAACCGCTGGCGCCTGGTGAAAGTAGGATGCAGGGCCTATGCCGTGATGCAGCCGGGAAATGACCGGTACCAGAAGTTGGAAGAACGCGCGGATTTGATGCTTGCGCGGCCCCGGGTGGCCATCCGCGGCTTCTTCGAAACCAATGGGGAATTGTACGTCTTCCTCGATATAACCGACCCCAAAACCGGCGAAACGACCAACTACAAGATTCGCGAGGGGGAAGAGTTTCACAGCGTGTTGCGGCTGGTGCGAATTGTCGGGCGCAACCAAGCCGCCGAAATTCTCTATATCCCTGTCAACGATACGTGGGAAGTGCTGGCGCCGGGTGAATCCAGGTAATCACAGCCCCTTCCGGGGGATGCCGCGCACATGGACATGACCGGTATCGAAAGCAATCGCGCTCGCGTAGGCGCTGGTGAGATACCGGAGTTTCAATTCCGGATGCTCATGGCGCTGGCGATTCTTCTGGCAGGCTGCCTCGCCTACCTGAATACCTTCTCCGCCGACTGGGTATGGGACGATGTTTCATCGGTGCTGCTTCACAAACATGTGCATGATCCCGACAAGTTTTTTCAACTGTTCCGGGAAGACCAACATGCATTCGGGCGCGGATCCGGCAACTTCTATCGCCCGCTCGTTGCAGCCAGTTTCATGGCCGATTTCGCGCTCTCCTACAACCCCGAACGAGACGGCCTCACGCACGTTGGCTATCCCGATGCAAAACCGTTCGTATTTCACATAAGCAACCTCCTGTGGCATGTCGCCGCTTCGCTGCTATTGTTCCTGCTGTTGCGCCGTCTGGGCGCGCCGCGCCCTGTCAGCGTCGCCGCGTCCATGATCTACGTTCTGCATCCGCTCCATACGGAAGCGGTGGCGTACATCAGCGGTCGCGCGGACATGATGTCCGCGGCTTTCATGTACGCGGGGCTGCTGTTCGCCATTCCAGAAAGCCACCGCAGGACAATTGTTCCGGGAGTCATGGGAATGGCCGTCTGCTTCTGTGCCGCGCTGTTGAGCAAGGAATCTTCTTTCATCTTTCCCGTGTTGCTCGCCTTGGCGCTTTTCCCGCGCCCCGCCGGCGAAAATATGTGCTGCCAACGCCTCCGGCGCTTTGTTCCCCTGGGCGTCGCTTTGCCTCTGTTTTTGGGGTATGCCGTATTGCGCATGACAGTGCTTCGTTTCGGCGAGGGCGTCGCCGTGACTCCCGCGCCGCTCTCCCAGCGCCTCGTGGAAACCGCTCAAGCCTTCGCCTTCTATTGTCGAGTATTGTTTCTGCCCACTGGCTTGCATATGGAACAGACCCTCGCCGATACCCCCACTTGGACCGCATTTATCGGCGTTGCACTGCTGGCGTTGTGCGTGGCATTTGTGCTGGAGGCATTCCTGGCTGGACGGCGGCGCGAAGCCCTGGGGATGGCTTGGTTTCTGGCGGCGTGGCTGCCCATTTCAGGCATTTTCCCCCTGAACGCCCCCATGGCAGAACACTGGATGTATGTGCCGATGGCCGGCTTGTGGTGGGCGCTGGCCGAGATTCTTTTCAGGGTGACCAGGGTCCCGCCTGTCCGCCGGTGCGCCACAGCGGTTGTGTATGCGCTGTGTTTGTTCTTCCTCGTCTTGACCATCCAACGCAACCGCGAATGGCGCGACAATGAAACCCTGTTCCTCGCCACCCTGAGGGAGAATCCCGCAAGCATTCGTGTCCACTATAATCTGGCGGTGACCTACGAGGACCTGCAGGGCAATCTGCCGGGGGCCAGACGCCACTACGAGGCCATTCTGCGCCTCCACGAAGAACAGAAACGATTGCGCACCGGCGGCGGAGACGCCAGCATGTTGCTGGAAGAGGAAATTGACGTGCATCTTTCCCTGGGACGGGTTTGCATGCGCATGGGAGACTATGCCGGCGCCCGCGACCGCTTCGCCCTCATTGCGGCGCAGGCGCGTTCAGAAAAGTATCGTGCGGAAGCAGCCTCCGCCGCGATGGGGCTGGGCCAGGCGCTGCTCGCTTTGGGAGCGCTTCCCGACGCCTATGCCGCCATGAGCCAGGCAGCCGCCATCAATCCTGCGCTTACTCCCGAAATCAACGCAGTGTTGTCAGGCGCACCGCCGACATTGCTGAATTGACACAACAATGAACGGAAGGAATTGGAAATGTTGCATCAACGACTGATTCACCCGACGATCCTGGAGTCGCTCGCCTCCGCGGGCCACGGCGCCAGAATCCTTATTACCGATGCCAACTATCCCGCAAGCACATGCCTGGGAGAAAACGCCGACCTCGTCTATTTGAATCTCGCGCCGGGAAAACCAACGGTCACCGAAGTGCTGGACGTATTGCTCACCGCTGTCCCCGTGGAGGATGCGGCTGTCATGACGCCCGATGACGGCACTGAACCACGCATTTTTCAAGAATTCAGAACCCTTTTGCCCCATATTGAACTGACCAAGTATGACCGTTTTGAATTCTATGAAGAAGCATCCGGTCCAGATACCTGCCTGCAAATCGTCACCGGCGAACAACGCTTATATGCCAATATCCTTCTGACAATCGGCGTCGTCGCGCCCTGATCTTCGCACCAAACAAAGGCCGCAAATCCAGAGGTTTCCCGTATTTTTTCGACAGATCAAAGCGGGTACCCCGCCATTTGCGCTAAACGACAGATGAGCGGGTTTGTCGGTTATCGAAGAATTATGAGAACTGCCCCCGTATCCGCCTTGCCCTTGGCGGCAATTTGCGCTTCCAGCCAATAACAGAGCAGAGTCGTCCGACATTTGCTGAACGCGAATACGGCCATGTGCTTTTTGTGCAATGGCTTAACGTAAGAAAAACCCTCTGTGGCCACCATCCACGGAAAAACAAATCCACTCGTTTTCATTGGTGCGTTTTAAAGAAAAATGACGCGGGAATTCTCTTGACAGCACACGGATTGCGTGTTAGAATGCAATTCATAAGGTGAACCAGTGGGTGTGGTATGCTTAGACCAGCAAAACGGAGGTGGGTCTGATGACCGAAGATAAGCAGCGCGAAGAAGAATCCAAAGAAAATTCCAAAAAAGAGAAGGATATGTCCAGCGACTCCGGGTTGGGTAATCTGCCGCCACTGAGCGATTTCGATTCCAAGCCCGGCGTGGCCTCCGATTCCGGCTTGCCCCCTCTGGGTGATTTCGATACCGGAACCAGTGACCATGGCGGGTTGCCCCCCATCAGTGACATTGACATCCAGA
>CAZLII010000479.1:0-4093 GCA_964559065.1 uncultured Nitrospirales bacterium
GGTGTAATAGCGTGCGATGGCGTCGAGGACGGCGCGCGGTTTTTGCGTGGTCGCAGCATTGTCCAAGTACACGAGGGGATTGCCGCGCACCGTCGCGGCGAGGATGGGGAAATCCGCGCGGATGCGCGCCGCGTCGAGCGGCGGAACCTCCCCCGTCTCCTGCCGCTTCTCTTGTGCCATATTGACTGCCATGCTGATCACCCTAGCCGCTTGGCGCCGTATTTCTCAAGAATGTGGCGGCGGATGCGGTCGCGCACGGCGTCCGGATTCACATCGCTGATCGCCTCTTCGGCGAAGCCGCGGGTGAGCATGGCGCGGGCGGTCGCCTCGTCCATGCCCCGGCTGCGGAAATAGAAGATCACTTCCGGCGGCGGCGCGCCGACGGTGGCCCCGTGGGTGCATTTCACGTCGTCCGCGTAGATTTCGAGTTGCGGCTTGGCGTCAACGATCGCCTTGTCGGAAAGCAGCATTGTGCTGTTGAGTTGGTTCGAGTCGGTCTTCTGCGCCTCCCGCAAGACATGGACTTTTCCCAGATACACCGCCCGGCTCTCGTCGTTGAGGATGCCCCGGCAGTGGATGCGGCTGTCGCAATGGGGCTTCGCATGCAGGATGTGCAGGGTATTGTCAATGAGTCGTTGCCCGTCATTTAGATACAGGCCGCCCACATCACAGCCCGCCCCTTCGCCCTCGAGGCGCGTGCGGTGCTCGTTGCGGACAATGCGCCCGCCGACCGTCGCCAGAAAGGCGCGACAACGACTGTCGCGGGCATGGACGCATTCCGTCACCGCCAGATGATTGCCGGACGCGCCTTCGTTGACGATCTTGCAGTAATCCAGATGCGCGTTTTCGCCGAGTACGATTTCCTCGGCTACGTTGTTCAGGTAATCCGCGTCCCCGGACAGTGCGGCATAACTTACCGTCACGGATGCCTGGCTGTTGCGTCCCAGAATCAGCAGGTTGCGGATGTGTGCGGCAAGGCATTCACGGCGTCCCGTGCTCAAAAACAGCAGGTGCACCGGTTGCTGCAGGGCCGTATCGTCTGGAACGTGCAGCAGTGCGCCATCACGCATGAATGCCGTATTCAAGGCCGTGAACGCATTTTCCCCGCGCAGCACTTTGCCGAGATGCGGTTCCGCCAACGTGGCTTCGGGGCGGCCGAGGACATCGTGAAGGCTTCCCGCATACACGCCTGATGTTTCTTTGAAAAGGCGCGACAGGTCCGGCGCGAACCAACCGTCCACAAAGACCAGTTCAATCCATTCTCCGCCAAATAACTTGTCGCCGATGGTGTTTCGGTTCAATCTGTGCGGCCAGGGCGCAAGCGATGAAGCATATGGCGTGTTCACGATGGGCGCTATGTTGGTGTGACGCCAGGCTTCCATGCGGACGTGGGGGTAGTCGGCCTTCTGGAAACGCGCCGCCGCATCGGCGCGGAGCGCGTTCAGCCACGCCGGGTGGCCATTCATCGGAACACCAGCAAGATCGGCCAGGTAGTGCCGCTTTGGCGCTGTCTTGGTTTCCGGCATCATGGGTGCATCCTCCTGGCGCGCCGTCAGACCGCCGCCGCCGTTTCTTCGCGAATCCAATCGTAGCCCTTTTCTTCCAGTTCAAGGGCAAGTTCCTTGCCGCCGGACTTGATGATCCGGCCCTTGGCGAGGACGTGCACGAAGTCCGGCTGCACATAGGACAGCAGCCGCTGGTAGTGGGTGACCAGGATGAACGCGCGATGCGGGCTGCGCAGTTTGTTGATGCCGTCGGCTACGACGCGCAGCGCGTCAATGTCCAGCCCGGAATCAGTTTCGTCGAGGATCGCCAGACGCGGCGCCAGCACGGCCAATTGCAGAATTTCATTCCGCTTTTTTTCGCCGCCGGAGAAGCCGTGATTGACCGAACGCTGTGCAAGTTCCGGGTTGATGTTGATCAGGCGCATTTTTTCCTGGAGCAATTTGTCGAAATCCATCGCGTCGAGTTCTTCGAGCCCCCGGCTCACTCGGATTTCATTGAGGGCGGCGTGCAGAAAGCGCGCATTGCTCACGCCCGGGATTTCCACCGGGTACTGGAACGCCAGAAAGAGGCCGAGACGGGCGCGTTCTTCGGCGGGCATCTCCAGGAGGTCCTGGCCGAGAAAGGTCACGCGGCTGTCTTCGTCCACATCGTAGGCTTCGTGTCCGGCGAGCACCTGCGCAAGCGTGCTCTTCCCGGAGCCGTTCGGCCCCATGATGGCATGCACTTCGCCTTCACGCACCGTAAGGTCAATGCCCCGCAAGATTGGCGCGCCGGCCATGGACGCTTTGAGATTGGTGATTTCCAACATTTATCCAACACTCCCTTCCAGGCTGATGCTCAGCAGTTTGGACGCCTCGACGGCGAATTCCATCGGCAGGTGGTCGAAAACCTCTTTACAGAATCCATTGACAACCATTGAAATGGCATTTTCGGGACCGATGCCCCGGGATTGGCAGTAGAACAATTGGTCTTCGCTGATTTTTGACGTGGACGCCTCGTGCTCGACGGCGGCGCTGGGGTTGCGCACATCAATGTAAGGAAAGGTATGCGCGCCGCAGTGGTTGCCGATAAGCAGCGAGTCGCATTGGGTGTAGTTGCGGCTGTTCTCCGCCTTCGGCATGACGCGCACCAGCCCGCGGTAACTGTTGTCGCTTTCGCCGAGCGAGATCGTCTTGGAAATGATTGTGCTGCGGGTGTTGCGCCCCATGTGGATCATCTTGGTACCGGTGTCGGCCTGTTGGCGGTTGCGCGTCAGCGCCACGGAATAGAACTCGCCCACGGAATCATGGCCCATCAGCAGGCAACTCGGATATTTCCACGTGATCGCGGAACCGGTTTCCACCTGGGTCCACGAGATGCGCGAACGGTCGCCCAGGCACTTGCCGCGCTTGGTCACGAAATTGTAGACGCCGCCGCGGCCGTCCTTGTCGCCCGCGTACCAGTTCTGCACCGTCGAGTAGCGGATGGTGGCGTCCTTGTGCGCGACCAGTTCCACCACGGCGGCGTGCAGTTGGTTCTCGTCGCGGCGCGGCGCGGTGCAGCCTTCCAGATAACTCACTTCCGCGCCTTCCTCGGCGATGATGAGCGTGCGCTCGAACTGGCCTGTGTCGGCGGCGTTGATGCGGAAGTAGGTGGAGAGGTCCATCGGACAGCGCACGCCCTTGGGCACATACACAAAGGAGCCGTCGCTGAACACCGCTGAATTGAGCGCGGCATAGAAGTTGTCGCCGGGCGGCACCACGGAGCCCAGATACCGCTGCACGAGGTCCGGGTGCTCGCGGATCGCTTCGGATATCGAACAGAAGATGACGCCCTTCTTCGCCAGGATGTCCTTGTGCGTCGTGGCGACGGAGACGCTGTCGAAGACGGCGTCCACCGCCACTCCTGACAACCGCTTCTGCTCTTCGAGCGGGATGCCGAGTTTCTCAAAGGTTTCCAGCAGGGTCGGGTCCACTTCGCCGAGGTCGTTCAACTGCGGCTTGCGTTTGGGCGCGGCGTAATAACTGATCGCCTGGAAGTCCGGTTCCTCATAGACCACCTTCGCCCATTTCGGTTCGACGCATTCCTGCCAGCGCCGGTACGCCTTCAAGCGCCATTCCAGCATCCATTCCGGTTCGCCCTTCTTATCCGAAATCATCCGGATGACGTCTTCGTTCAGACCCTTCGGAATGGTTTCCGTCTCGATGTCGGTCGTCCAGCCGTATTTATATTCGCGGTCGGCCATGGCGGCGACTTCACGGTTGCTCCGCTCCACGCGGCTGCCCCCGTAGGCCGCCTGCTCCAATGCCGCCGAAGTCTCTTTCATGGTTCGCTGCTCCCAACTGTTCGTGGCCGATGGGGCGCCGTCCCGCCGTCGTCTGTTGAAGCGCCGATCAGTGGCCTTCAGACGTCCCCCGCCCCCGTGTATTGCGCTTCTGGACGATCCGTGACACCCGACCGCCTACATCTGAGAAAACAGAGTCCCGCCGCGTTTTTATTCCCCTGTCAGGCGGGAGAATGCGCTGTTTGGGAATGGCGGGAGCGGACGGGTACACTAAGTTCATGTATTCGTAAATACGATGACGCGTTTTGTGGACAGCACATATAC
>CAZLII010000480.1:0-4075 GCA_964559065.1 uncultured Nitrospirales bacterium
ACGGGCCGATTCGCGCGCGCGCGCAAGCGCAGGCAGCAGGATCGCCGCCAGAATGCCGATGATGGCGATGACCACCAGCAACTCAATGAGGGTAAAACCGCCTTTCCTACTGCTCATTTCACTTCTCCTTTTCAGTGCGTTACATCCAAAAGCCACTTGGCGCCCGCCAAGCATTCGCCGGATTCACAAAAACTCCCGCGCAAAAGAAAGACTCCCAAGCACTGCCGTACCAAAGGTTGAATACACGCACCAACACTGCGAGAAGCATATTGTCCCCCGCGACAGGGCATGGTTCACCGTGATATGCACACAAACAATTCGACTCTCCCCCCGCCCGGTAAAAGTATGTCACATTCCCCTTTGGCTGTCAACCGCTGTCAAGACCCCTGCTGTTTTCTAATCCCGCAGGAGTCCGGCCTTGCGTTTGCGGCGGTTGTCGTAGAAAACGAGGGCGATTACGAGGCTGCCCACCAGGACCTGCTGCCAATAGAAGTTGATGTCCTCAAGGGTGCAGAAATTGCGGAGCACCATCATGATCAGCGCGCCCGCGAGCGCGGCGAATGCGCCCCCTTCGCCGCCCATCAGGCTTGCGCCGCCGATGACGCACGCGGCGATGGCGTCCAATTCATACATTTCTGCGGCATTCGGTGAGGCCACGCTGGTGCGCGAGGCGAGGATCATGCCCGCCGCGCCCGCCAGGAGTCCGCAGAGCGCAAACGCCATTGCGCGCACGCGGTCCACGTTGATGCCGGAGAGCCGGGCGGCCTGCAGGCTGCCGCCGGTCGCGTAAAGGGCGCGCCCGAAGCGCGTCATGTTCAACACAACCGCAAAGAGGATGACAACGGCCAGCGTGATGCAGACCGGCATCCACCAGACCACCGAACCGCCCAGCCAGCCGAAGGAGGGCGGCAGGCCGAATACGGGCTTGCCGCCGGAGAGAATCAGCGTTGCGCCGCGCGCGGCCATCATCATGCCCAGTGTGGCAATGAAGGCGGGGATGCGCCCCTTGGTGACGAAGAAGCCGTTGATGCACCCGCAGAGCAGGCCGGTGAGCATGCCCGCCATCACGCCCAACGGCACCGGGAACCCCCACTCTTTCATCGCCATGCAGCCCACCACGCTGCTGACGGCCGCGACGCTGCCGACGGACAGATCAATGTTGGCAGTGAGGATGACCAGCAATTCGCCGACCGCGATAATTCCGATGACGGCGGTGCGGCGGCTGACATCCTGCAAGTTGGCCCAACTGCGGAATTGCGGCGACATGACGGCAAGCAGGAGGCACAAAGCGGCAAGGATGAACAGCGGCGAGTGCCTGGCGACGAAACGTTTCATAAGTCCTTTTCCATGTTCAAGGCGCGGGTTTAAGCCCGGCCGCCCACGCCGTGGCGCGACGGTACATCGCGCGCGCGCCGGGCGCGCTGAACGCGCGGACATCGTGACCGAGCGTGCCGTGAAACACGCGCCCCGGCAATCCCTCCACCACGAAACCAATCGGATAAACCTGCTGGTCCACGACAGAGGTCGCTTCGCACAATATCCGGATGGGGGTCTCGCCGTCGAGGCAGGTGTACAATTCATCCTCGACCGTGAATGTCTCCATATCATGAGTTATGGCATGCGCCGCATCGGCGATGCGCACTTCAAAGCGGCCGTGGGGGTCATGGGCGCGCATCGCGGGATTCCAGACGCGCCCGGCAATCTTCACGAAACCCTCCCATTCCTGAAAAGCGCCACACCCAAAATGCGTGATGACAAGGCCGCGTCCGCCGGCGACGTGGCGTTCCAGTCCCTCCCAGGTTTCCGGTCCCAGCGGCAGACGCTCGGAATAGTCCTTGAAGTGAATCACCGTGGCGTCGTAGTTGTCGATCAACGGCGAACCATATATGGCAGGGCACTCAGTGATGGACACCTCCAAACGATCGTCCTCGCGGATCAGATTGGCCAAGTGCGGCGCGGTTTCGCGCCAGTGGTGTCCCACATAGTCGTCACCGGTGACAACCAGCACGCGCTTGCGCGCGGAAGATTCGGTCCTTTCCAACAGCCAGATTTCGTTGACAACTGCATCGGGGTCCGCTTCCCGGACAAACGCAACCTGTGTGCGGCCTTCCCCGCGATATTTTTCCGTGATTGGCAACAGCACCCGCGCCCACGTGGACTGGTCTTTGTGAAACGCGCTTGCGCGCACAGGCGGCAGCACCGTCTGCCACCCATCTTCCTCACCCGCATGAAAATGCACCGACTGAACACGCCCTTGATCGTCCGCATCCCACCAGGTGAACCCAAGCACGTAGTCCGTGTCCGGAACCATTCCGCTCACGGCGACCACCACCCGCTCTTTGGAACAGGCTGCCGCCGCCAGCGGCCCTTCGATTCCCGGAAAGTGATATGCCTCGCCGGAGACCATCGCGATGCGCGGCCCTGTTTCTTGTGCGCTTTGCGTCTGATTGCCGCAATCGAGATGCGCCGCGATGCGGAATCCGTCGGGCAACAGGGGATCATCCGGCGCAATCGCCGATGTCCGGATAATCTCTTGACTCATCACGCCGCCTGCGGGCAAGAGCAGCATCAACAAACAAAACCGAATGGAATGCATGATCTGCCAAGTCTCCTCTATATCGGAATTGTCAGCGCCTCGACGTTAGGCGACGGCGCTTCAGCCGCCGTGCCAGTAAACATCCCACCCAAGATAGGTGTCGAACGCTTCATAAACTGACCGCGCGACCCGGCTCTTGTTCATCGCGACGTGGTGTTCAAATCCGTTTTCGCAAATGTGCTGGAGAAGTTCCTGCAAATCGGAAATTTCGACCACGCCGTAGCCGCCGAAGGTCTGCATTTTGTCGTCCGTAAAACGGCCCTCACCCACATACGCGCCGATGACGCCCTCGTTGTCGAAAGTGCTGACGCGCGCAAAGGTGAACGGCCCCGGGGCGATTCGACCCACGATGGTGCCATAGGTGTTCTGCTTGCCGACGGTGCCGGCGATGATTTCCTGGTAGTCCATGCCTGCGGATTCGAAAAAGGACTTGGGCAGGTTGGAACAGTGGAAGGCGACGCACTTGTCGGGATCGTCGCCGTAATTGTTGTTCCAATCGAGGAGGGCGCTGGGCGTTTTCGATGCGAGCGCAAGCGCGTGCATGGCGACCGCGCCGCAAACATCCACCTCGCAGGCCGAGGATTTCAGCGCCTCGCTCAGCATGCTCATGCAGGTGCAGGGCACCACGCCGAAGAACTCCTCCATCGAGGTCCAGCATTGCACGGCTGTCACGTCGAGGCCCGCCTCCTCCATCCACGCATCCATGACAAGGGCGAACTTCGCCATTTTAAGAATGGCGGCCTTGGGCACATGCTTGGACGGGGCATATTCACTGATCGCCTGCGCCCGCGCCTTCACCGTCGGATCAGTATCCTTGAGTTTTTCCGTCCGGCCAAAGGCTTCCGACAGGTCCAGCGTGTCCACCGTAATCCCGCTTTCCTGAAGGAGTTTCTCGCTGTAACGGACGGTGTTGAACGCGGCGGGACGCGCGCCGAGCGCACCCACCCGGCACTTGCGGATGCCCTTCACCACGCGGCAGACCGCCGCAAAGAAGTCCAGTGCCCCCGCGAACGCCGCCGTCGCGGGGTCCATGGTGTGCTGCGAGGTCAGGGTGAAAGGGATGCGGTATTGCACGAGGTTGTTGCAAACGCTCATCTTGCCGCAAAACGAATCCCGCCGATGCTTGATGGTCATCTTCTCCGCCGTGTCTCCCCAGGCATGAATCAGCACCGGCACATCCAAGCCCGCCAGTTTCAGCGTGTCCGCCACGCCGCGTTCATCGCCGAAATTGGGGAGGGTAACGATGACCCCGTCAATGGCTTCGCGGTGCAACCGGAAAATCTCCGCGCATTTTTTTGCATCCGCCCAGGTTTCCACCGCCCCGAATTTGGTGTCCGCCGGCGAAAGCGAAATCACCTTGTAACCCTTCTGGGCCAGCAGTTTCGTCATGAATTCATAGCCTTCCTGCGCAAGCGCATCCGGGAAAAACCCCCGGTTGCCCACAAGCAGTGCCATCGTCTGTTTTGCAGTGTTCTTCCG
>CAZLII010000481.1:0-4073 GCA_964559065.1 uncultured Nitrospirales bacterium
ATTCGTAGCAGGGCCCGCGGCCGTCGCGGCCTTCCGCCACCAGTGACGGTCCCGAGAGGGTCAGTCCGTCAAGTCCGTCTTTGCCCGCCACGACAACGACATGTCGCGACCCCAATTGCAGCAGCACTTGTGCGATGGACTCGAGCCGTCCCGCATCATACAAGCCCATCATCTGCGCCTCCGCGCCGGCGGGATTGGTAAGCGGCCCCAGCAGGTTGAAGACCGTGCGAATGCCCAGTTCAGCGCGCACAGGCGCCACGTGCTTCATCGCTCCGTGCAAGGAGCGCGCGAAGAGGAACCCGATGCCAATCTCCTCAATACAGTGCGCCACGCATTCCGGAGGAGCGGCGATGTTGACCCCCAAGGCTTCCAGTACATCAGCGCTGCCGCAACGGCTGGTGGCGCTGCGGTTGCCGTGTTTCGCCACGGCCACGCCCGCACCCGCCGTCACAAAGGCTGCCGCCGTCGAAATGTTGAAGGTGCCGGAATGGTCCCCGCCGGTGCCGCAGGTATCCACCACGGGCCGACGCGACACCCGGATCGGCGTGGCGAGTTCCCGCATGGTCTGCGCAAACCCGGTAATCTCGTCTATACTTTCACCCTTGATGTGCAGCGCCGTAAGAAAGGCGGCCATTTGCGCATGGGTGGCTTCCCCAGTCATCATGTGCCGCATCACGGCGGAGGCTTGTTCGACCGACAAGTGCTGCCCCTGTGCAAGACTGGCAATGGCTTCTTGAATCATCATGGGGAATGCCCCTCGCTGCTGGGTTTCCGGGGTGATGTATTCGAGTACAATCAGGTCGCAGACTGTAGCAACCAAAGCGTTACCATGTCAAAAAAATGAGGAAAAACAAGCGGATTCACCCGGACTTTAAAGATGAATAATGATGATATTACCCCTGCGGCGCAGACATTCCTCCGCGAAGAATTGCGGCGACGCTATGAGATAGAAAACATTCGTCGCTTTCGCGAATTGGATGCGCTGGACAGCGCTCGTATCAACACGTTGCGGGAGTTCCTTCTTGCAAATGTGTATCCGCCGACTGAAAGACGCGCCCAGATCGAAGCGGCTTTTGAGCATCTGAGTGGCCTGCTGCGCAGCCCCGGACGCCTTCGCCCCCTGCTGCGGGCGCTTGCGGGCTCCCTGTGGCGGCTGGGACGGCAACTCCCGGCGGCGCTGGCGGCGGGGCGCGGCGTGGCGGATGCGTTCGTGCGTATGCGCGATATGGAAGAACGGTTGGTCACAGTAGTGCGTGATATGCAGGGCGACCGGACTGCAACGTTGGACCGGGCTGCCATGGTCCGCGCAGTCGCCTCCTTCTCGAAAACTGAAATCGAATCCTTTATCCGAGACCTGACGCGTCTACTGGAACAACTCTCGCACACAGACATGCTCAGCGGCATGGTGAACGTCATCAGACGCTGCAAAGACGCCATGGATGCCCACGCACAATCATACCCCGAAGAGGAACGCGCAGGCGTGGCGCTCGCGCTGGAAATCGTGTCCGGAGCACTCGAACTGTTTCGAACAATTCCGTCTTCGGAGTTTGCCCTGATTACGCAAGGTGTCATGTTGGTCGAGCAAGACTGGCATGATCGCATGTGCCGGGAGGCGGACGATGGAACATCATGATTGGCCGCCCGCCAGTAACAATGCGCCGGATAACACGACAGCCTCGCCCAGCGCACAGGGAATGATTTCATAAGCGTCTTGAAACGGCCCGAAAACCCGTTCGGCGACATGGCGCCTCACCGGCTCCAGCAGCACTTCGCCCATCAGGGAAACGCCGCCCCCCAAGGCGATTCGTTCCGGGTGAAACAGCGTGATCACATTGGCCAGCGCCAATCCAATGCTCTGCGCCACGCGATCAATTTCCGTCACTGCAAATTGGTCTCCTTGTGATGCTGCTTCACCCAGTATCGCGCAGGTGATCGTATCCGCCCGGCCGCTGCAGAGATGGTGAAGGATGCTGTCCGACGGTATGGTCATGGAGCGGAGGCGTCGCTCGATGGACCAGCCGGAGCACAAGTGTTCGAGTTTGTCCGCAGCGCCGTGTTTATCCTTCGTCCAGTCGGGCACATAGGTATGCCCGACTTCGCCTGCGCCCAGACCCTGGCCGTCATGGAGCCGCCCGTCAATCACCAGCGCCCCGCCAATGCCGCTGCCGATATTGCTGTAGAAGAAATGCCGCGTACCCCGTCCGGCGCCCAGACAATACTCCGCCCATCCGGCGGCATTGGCGTCGTTTGCCACAACAGTCGGCACATGAAAATGCGATTCAAACCAATGCTTCAACGCCACATCGCGCCAGCCTTCCACCTGGTGCGAGGTGAGCACGCGGCCCGTGGCGCTTTCGACGGGACCGCCGAATCCCACGCCGATAGCGTGCAACCGCTCCGGTCCGCCGAGTTCCTCAATCAAGACACGGACCGTGTCTTCCACCCATTGTAAAATACCCGCTGCGCCGCCGGAAGGGTCCACGGATTCCCGCCGCACATCCAGGATGGTTCCATCAGTCCGTCCTGCCGCCGCCTGAAGTTTCGTGCCGCCGATTTCCACAGCAATCGCCAAATCGCTCATTGCAACTTTCCTCCACTTCACATGAGACGCTCGTCGTGGCCGGTCTCTGACGGGCGTGGCAACAATTATATTGTAGTGCCCTGGACTGCGCACGCTTTCAGCGGGGCGTCTTGCCGTGCACGTGTCCACTGGCAAATGTGCGAAGCAATGCACTATGCTGAACGCATGGTGCGGCGTCACAGACGCTGCAAACGGGGTCATGGACATTCCGACCGATGAGATTGCGCACGAGGTTTGCTCTATATTTTATTGCCGTGTTCGGTCTGCTCACGGTCGCGTTGGCCGTGCTGCAGGTGTTCTGGGTGGACCGGCTGATCATCAATCAGACGACAAACCGAATGAAGCGATATATCCGCAGCGCGTGGAACGTTGTCCACCGCCACGAAGACCGCTTGGGCATGCTGGTTACGCTGCTCGCGGAAAACGAAGCATTTGCAGGGTTCAATCTCGATAGTTCCGCAGGAATGCGACAATTTCTGCACAATGAAACGAAACGCTGGCGCCTGGATTTTCTGAACATTCTTGATCCTGACGGCTTTGTCCTGTGCCGGAGCGGAACGGAATCCGCCGGGGATCGCATGGCAATTCCCGGATTGGCGACGCTGAAGGACTCAATGCAACCCCTGCAGGGTTTCATGGTGCTGTCGCAGGAACATCTCGCCTTGGAAGGGGCCGACCTTGCAGCGCGCTGTCGCATCAACGGGCAGCCAAGCGACGCCATGGCGCTTTTTGCGGCGCACGGCATCCGCGGACCGGACAATGCGCTGCGCGGCATTGTGGTCGCCGGGGTGGCACTGAATCACGCCTATTATCTCGTGGATCAAATCCAGCAGATGCTTTTTGAAGACCGGTTCTACGGGGGCAAACGCCCGGGCACTGCGACGCTGTTTCTAGGGCCGACGCGTGTCGCCACCACCGTATTGCAGCCCGACGGCACGCGGGCTGTGGGCACGCGTATTTCGGATGAGGTGGGCGAACAGACCTTGAGACGCGGGGAACCCTGGTCCGGCCGGGCATGGGTGGTCAACGATTGGTATCTTTCGCGCTATGACCCGATTCGCGACCCCTCCGGAAACGTTATCGGCGTTCTGTACATCGGCGAATTGGAACGCATATACACCGACATCCGGCGCAACACGGTCCTGAGCAACACCGCCGTGCTGCTTTGCGTGATGCTCGCGGCTTTTGTGGTCATCAGCCTGCTCAGCCAGAAAACCGTGGGTCAGATCGCGACGCTGGACCGGGCGACCAAGCGCTTTGCCGCCGGCGATTACTCTGCGCGGGCGCGGGTGCGCACAAGCAATGAGATCGGTGACTTGGCGGCTTCTTTTAATGTCATGGCGGACCGCATCGAGGAGGACCGCCGGATATTGCTTGCACAGAAAGCGGAAATCGAACGGCTCAACCGCAATTATCTGGAGATGTTGAGTTTTGTTTCGCATGAACGTCGCAATCGCATCGGTTCCGCGATGCTTAACGCGCAACTGCTGCT
>CAZLII010000482.1:0-4070 GCA_964559065.1 uncultured Nitrospirales bacterium
ACCGCATCAACGCATCCGAAGCCGCTTCCAGCGACGGCGTCGCCACATGCAGCGTCGGGTCGGCGGATGCCGGCGGCGCGGTTTCCGGCGGTGTTGGGGGCGGTGCGGGCGGCAACGCGTCAACCGGCGGGGTCGCCGGAGACCATTCCGTCAAGATGCGCGCCGCCTCAAGTTCCTCGGATTCGCACGGGGCGACCGGGGTTTCGGCGGGGGCTTCGGGCATACGCAGCGAAACCTGAAACGCCCGCCAGAAAAATACTTCGACATCCTCCAGGGCGATCATCACATTTCCGTCCTGCCGAATCACGGGATGGCGGAGGAAAAAGCGGCTGGCGGACGCCTCCACGGCGCTGTCATTGACCGCCGCCACCGCGCTTTTTCCCGCCAAATCCACCTGGATGCGCGCGGGCGCCAGGCGTACGCCGCCCCCCAACTGACGCGCGAGTTCAAGCAGCGGCAGGTATGGCGTGTCCTGCACGGATATCGGCGTGACCACGGCGGCGCGAGATTCGCCATCCACCAGGGCGGTGAAGGTGATCGGCACGGAAGCATGTGCGGCGATCGCCGCACACATGAAAAAAGCGGCGCTACGCCAGACTTTTCCACGAAGCGATTGTTGCAACACGATTGTTTATCGGCTCTTCTGGAGGTTGATTAAACGCTGTTCCACGACGACATTGTTGTCGAAGCCCCGGTAGGGGCCTTCGGGGCGGGTCCACATCCATATAAGGCCCACGGCGCACGCCGACAGGATGCCTATCAGCACCGCAATGCCCCATTTTTCCTTGCTGCTCATCGCGCATCATCCCTGGAGGCCCTTCCCTGATCCGCGCCAATATCCCGCCTGCGATGTACGCGAATCCGGTTCAGGTTCTCCTTTTCGAATCCAGTGTCTTGTGCACGGTCATATGCTCGCCAATTTGCACCGGCCGCTTTGCGCCGAGTTTGATGCTCGCCTGGGCGCGGGCCATCTCTGTGTTCAATTTGTCCAAACATGCCTGGCACAGTTTCTTGCTCAGGCTGATGGCCGGGGCGCCGCAGCGGCCGCATCTTATATTTCGCGAGGTTGTTATGGATGTCAGTTGTCCTTCATTGATCATCCACTGCACCACCCGAATATCCACCTCCGCCCGCGCCGCCAATTCGTCCGCGCTCAGGTTCGGCTCCTGGTTGATCACCTCGCGCACCTTCTCGCGATCGGCTTCTTCCGCCGCCTCGCACTGCCCGCAAACAGGCGACGTCGTTTTGTTGAATATCCGGTTGCATCGGGCGCAATTCGCAAGCGGCATCCGCCTACCCTCCCCCCGCCATGCTCCAGTCGCGGGAAATCGAGTCCATGTCTATCTCCAAATTTCCGATAACGCCGGCCTTCAACACATAGCCCTTTTCGTCCACGTTCACCCCCGCCGTCAGCGCGCGAATCGGCAGATTCCGTGCGTCGCGCAACGCCTGCGTCCGGCGGGGATAGGTCACCCGCAACCACGTCCGCGCCGCCACGGGGCGTTCCAAATCATCCCGTCCGGCATCCACGCCCGCCACCGCAATCTCCGCCCCCGGCGCAAACACGAACTGGTCTTCCACGCCCTCGGGGCGCAGTTGGTTCTCTTCCGGCGACCGTTCCGCCAGCCTTCGCGCCAGATGCTCCCGTTCGCGCGCCGCCGCCTCTTCGCCGCCGCCCTCCAACCGAACATAATCCAGCCGCTCGCGCATCCACAGCGTCTGGTCTATCACCGTCTCCCAGTCCCCCTCTTTCAGCGCCTGCGCATACCGCAACGCCGCCTCCCTTTCCGCCGCGTTCGCAGTATGTACATCTATACCCATTGGCTGCGGCAAAGATGCATCCCCTGCAGGCGACGCACGCCCCGACCAACTGTGCAGGCCGCTTCTTATCACCATGCCCGCCAAGGCCCCCGCCACCATCCCCGCCACCATCGCCAGAAAAAAGCGGCTTAACCGGCTATTTCCACTTGTCATCACCTCTTAATCCTAACAGAAAAAGGCAAAATCCGTCAATGTCTCGAAAAAGCCATCCGGTAACGGAGGGCGTTTGGCGTGGCAAAAAAAGTCTTGCCTTTTTGCCGGTTTCATCGTATCATTAATGCAAAAGCGACGTTTCGTCAGGTTTTGAAAGGAACGTGAATCATGAGCGCCGACGCCGAACCCATTTCCCCGATGAAGCGTCGCATCCAATCCCGCAAGACGCGCATTCTCGCGGTCGCGCGCGAGTTGTTGCTGCAGCACGGATACTTCGGCATGACGATGGACGCCGTCGCCTCGGCGACGGGATATCCCAAGGGCACGATATATCTTCAATTCGGGTGCAAGGAAGACGTTATTCTTGCGCTGGCGACGGAATGCCTGGAACGGCGTCTTGCGATGATCCACCGGGGCGCGGCCTATCCGGGGAAGACCCGTGAGCGCGCGGTGGCGGTGGGCGAAGCCGTGTCTTTGTTTGCACGCTTATATCCCGATGACTCCCGAATCATCCACATCGCGACAGGCCCCGTTCGAGAAAAGGGAGACGAGACGCGCCTTGAGACCGTGCGCCGCTTGGAATCGGAGACGGTGGCCGTGCTGTACGGCATTCTGATGGACGCGATTCGGGACGGGGAATTGATATTCAAGGGGGACGCCACGGTAGAGGAGATGGCCTTCGCGTTGTGCGCGTTCATCGAGGGCGGTTACACCCTGATTGAGGGGGAATTTCCCCAGCATACGCTGGGGATTGAAGCGCCCATCTTGGAAATGTGGTGGGTATTCAACCGGCTGGCCGACGCCTATGGCTGGCGGCCGTATTTCATGGAGTGGGATTGGGAAGAGACGCTGGCGGATGTCCGGCAACATCTCTTCCCGGAGGAGGCGCAGCGAGTCTACGGCCGGGGGTCCTGGTACGGCGATATTGGCGCACAGCATCCCGGCGTTAGAAGACGGTTCTGAGGCAAGCGCATTTCCCGCCGTGAGGCGGGATGGTTGTAACGAAAGGCGCGCACAGGGCGCGCAAAACAGAAGGAGTAATTTCGGTATGAGAAAGCATGTAGGGTTCACATTGATCGAACTGCTGGTGGTGATCGCCATCATCGGCATCCTGGCGGCAATACTGCTGCCGGCGCTGGCCCGCGCCAGAGAAGCGGCCCGGCGCTCCAGTTGCCAGAACAACCTCAAGCAACTGGGCCTGGTCTTCAAAATGTACGCCAATGAAAGCAAGGGCGGCGCCTTCCCCACCATGATGAAGTACAAGGCGCCTTCCGTAGGAACGCTCTTTCCTCCTTGCGACGAGAACTACCCCAACAACGTCAACCAGTTCTGGCATGGGCCTTCGGTGTATCCCGAATATTTGACGGACATCAACATCATTATCTGTCCTTCGGACGCCGACGGCACCACACAAATGGACAAACTCCGGCAATGGACCAAACAGTTTGACCCCACCGTCCCGGACGGCTACATCAATCCCTGTTATTTCTGGGAAATCTCCTATACCTACTATGGATGGGCGCTTATGGCGCAGGACCTCTTCATGCCGGGCATAGATGTGAATCAAACAATCCCCACGGATGGTTGGAATTGGGCCACGATTGCCTCTATAGGCACCGTATTCGCTCAAGCCGCAACTACGCCCACCGCCAAACGTTTTGAGAATGACGTTGCCATTGAGGGCACGAATAAGACGGTCTATCGGCTCCGTGAGGGGATCGAGCGCTTCTTCATCACCGACATCAACAACCCCGCGGCGTCCTCCATGGCGCAGAGCGAGATTCCGGTCCAGTGGGATACCGTTTGGGAGACCAGCATCTGGGGCGACCAGAGTTACTTCAGCCATGTGCCCGGCGGCGGCAATGTCCTGTACATGGACGGACACGTCGAGTTCCTTCGATACTCCACCAAATGGCCCATCTGCCGCGGCATGGCAGAGTTTATGGATTTGATGTCATAAGGCCGCACAAGCGTTCCAGGGGTGAATATCCTGGGGCAAGGCGGTTACGCGCCTTGCCCCTTAACATATTCCCGCCCTCTCGTTCCCAAATATGCCTCGACCCCTCAAAGCAGGGATTTATTGGTCGCATCCCGGC
>CAZLII010000483.1:0-4060 GCA_964559065.1 uncultured Nitrospirales bacterium
GGCGAGGGCGAGGGCGAAGGCGAGGGCGAAGGCGAGGGCGAAGGCGAGGGCGAAGGCGAGGGCGAAGGTGAAGGCGAGGGTGAAGGCGAAGGTGAAGGCGAAGGTGAAGGCGAATTCCACAGCGCCGACCAGAACGGCGACAACCTGATCAGCCTGTCCGAACTGCTGCGGGTGATCCAGTTCTACAACTCCGGCGGCTACCACTGCGCCGACCCGCCCGACAGCACCGAGGACGGCTATGTGCCCGGCCCCGGCGCGGATCATTCCTGCGCGCCCCACGCCTCGGATTACAACCCCCAGAACTGGGTGATCAGCCTGTCCGAATTGCTGCGGGTGATCCAGTTCTACAATTCCGGCGGCTATTACTATTGCCCGGACGCGGACCCGCCGACGGAGGACGGCTTCTGCCCCGGCCCGCCCCCGGGCGGCTGAGACGCCGTTGATGCGCAGCCTTCTCTGGAGGCCGCCCATGGACCATGGGCGGCCTCCGGCCTTATCAGAACGCCGAATGAGGATGCGGCAGGATGCCGCATCTACATTGACGAGAAAGCAGTTGCGGCAGGATGCCGCGTTGCTTACATGCGGATTTTGGGGGGATTTTTATATTGACAAAACATGGCTTTGGCCCTATACTCAATTTGTAGGGCTATGAATAATGTATTTTTTGAATCGGGGTTTAACGGGGTAAACAGGAGTCTGTGCGGGGGTCTTAATCCATTCGGCGCGCGTACAGGTTTCATGCCCAAGCAGGGAGAGGTCACATGTGTATCCTGACGTGCGTATCCAAGGTTTCGGGGAGCAAGGTTTTTCTGGTCGCGGTGCTGGCGGTTGTTCTGGCGTTGCCCGCCGGGGCGGCCAATTTCACGGTGAGCAACAGCAACGACAGCGGCGCGGGGTCCTTTCGCCAGGCAATCCTCGACGTGAACGCCGAATCCTCCGGCAATCACAATATCTTTTTCAACAGCGCTTTTGACATTGTGCCGGCTTCGGCATTACCGCAAATCACCTATGCCGGCGGGCGTGTGACCATCTGGGGCAACCAAAGCAACCTGGACGGCCGGGACCTGTCGGGCAGCGAGGTGGGACTGCGCACGAGCGCCACCACAACGATCCAGGAACTTACGATCAGATTTTTCCCCTCCCACGGTCTGCGCATCACCGGCGACGACTGCGAGGTGACCGGATGCACCATTCGCCACAACGGCGGTTCCGGCATCTACGCGCTAAACGCGGACAATCTCATAATCGGTCACTACGTTGAGGAGTACGAGAACTACATCCATAACAACGGCGCGAGCGGCATCTACGCGGTTGATTGTGACAACATCATGCTTCAAAACAACTATGTCGGCATAAAAGCGGACATGACTGTCGGCGCCAATGCTGGGAAAGGCGTACACATCTTAGATTCGGCGGGCGGCACCATCGGCGGCGGGGGCGAGGGCGAGCGCAATATTATCGTGGGCAACAATACCCAAGGCCTCCTTTGCGAAGTGACAAGCGGCCTCGTCATTGCCGGCAACTATTGCGGCGTGGCCCCCGATGGCAACACCGCCATGGGCAACAGCGGCGACGGCATCAGGGTAGTTACCTCTACGGACTGCGTGGTAGGCGGGACTGGCCCCGGGGAGGGGAACCTGGTTTCCGGCAACGGCGGATCCGGCATCGGTATTGATCTGGATTGCAGCGGCATCCAGGTGCTGGGCAATTTCATTGGCACGAACCACGATGGGACCGAGGCGATTCAAAACAGCGAGCAGGGAATTACCATTGCCGGGCCGGGCAACACGGTCGGCGGCACAACAGCGGGTGCGCGTAATGTCATCTCCGGAAATACGGGGAGTGGGGTACAGTTGATATCATTCGCTTGCACGGATAACGTGATCATCGGGAACCATATCGGGGTGAATGCCGCCGGAGACGCCGCCCTGCCCAATGGCATATGTGGCGTCATAGTGCAAAATGCCGCTTCAAAAAACACCATTGGCGGCAGCGGTCCGGGCGAAGGCAATGTGATTTCCGGCAATGCCCAGTTCGGCGTGAGCGTGGTAGGGTACACGGCAAACCGCAACAGCATCCGAAGGAATTCCATCTATGCCAACGGCGACAAGGGCATCAGCCTTGAGGAAGGCGCCAATGGCGGCATATTGCCGCCGGTAATCACCGGCACGGGGTCCGCCTCCGGCATCGCTTCCCCCGGCGCAACAGTGGAGGTTTTCGCCGACGAACAAGACGAGGGGCGCATCTTCATCGGTGATACGGTCGCCGACGGCGAGGGAAATTTTTCGTTGCATTTCAAACTTGACCCCTATGTTGGAATGTACCTGACCGCCACGCAAACCGATGCGCTCGGCCACACCTCGGCCTTTTCCGTTCCCTATGGCGTAGAGGCCGTATGGTACGTGGATGTGAACAGCGTCGCGGTTTCCCCCAACGGACTTTCCTGGGCGACCGCCTTCCCGGACATCCAATCCGGGGTGGATGCCGCCTTCAACGCGGGCGGCGGCGAGGTGTGGGTGGCTGCCGGGGTCTATACGGCCGCAACCCAACCCGTGGTTGCCATGCAGGAAAACGTGGCGATTTACGGCGGCTTTGCGGGAACGGAAAGCAGCCTGGACCAGCGGGATTGGAACACGAACCTCACCACCATTGACGGAGAAAACGAACGGCGTTGCGTCACCGGCGCCGATGACGCGGTTCTCGACGGGTTTACCATCACGCGCGGCCGCGCGGAGGGCCACATCTGGGCCGGTTCGGGCGGCGGCATGGCCAACGAATCCTGTTCGCCCCAGGTCTGGAACTGCATATTCATCAACAACACCGCCACGTTCTGGGGCGGGGGCATGAGTATTATTTCCAATGCATATCCCAATGTGTTCCAGTGCATATTCATGGACAACGCGGCCGATAACGGCGGCGGCGGTGTTTTTTCCCAAGAATCCTCACCGACGTTATATAACTGCAATTTCACCAGCAATACGACGCCTGCGGGCGGCGGTGGCATCTACAGCAACCTTTCTACGCTCACGCTGTTCAATTGCAGTTTCACCGGGAATGCGGCCAGTTATGGCGGCGGTACATACGTCAACGGATCATCCATGGTGGTGACAGGTTGTGTTTTCACCGGCAACACAGCCAGTTGGGGCGAGGGCGGCGGCATGCAAAACAGCGGTTCCTCCAGCGTGGTGACCGACTCTTTTTTCATCGAAAACAGTGCCGAAATTCCGGATGACGACCATTGGGCGATGGGCGGCGGCATAGCCAATGTTTCTGGATCCCCTGTAATTACGAACTGCGTTTTTTACGGCAATACGGCATTGGCTACCGGCAATGAAAGTTTCGCGGTCGGTGGTGGTTTGTGTAACGATGCGTCTAACCCTGTCGTGATGAACTGCACCTTCACCGGCAACGCGGCCACCGCTTCCGGTTTGGACAGTTACGCGTTGGGCGGCGGCATGGCAAATGTGTCTTCCGCCTCCGTGACCGTCAAAAACTGCATATTGTGGGATAACATGGCGGAAACGGACGGGGAAATTCACACAGACGATGAATCGGTTTCGATTGTCACTTACAGTTGCGTGCAGGGCGGCCATGTCGGCGAAGGCAATATCGCCGACAATCCCCTTTTCGTGGACGCCGCGTCGGGCGACCTGCAACTTCAGCCCAGTTCGCCGTGCATTGATGCCGGAACCGCGGACGGCGCGCCCGACCACGATATTCTGGGCAGGCCTCGCCCCCAGGACGCGGGGTACGACATGGGCGCCTATGAATGTCCCGCAGGCGCCGAAGGCGAAGGTGAAGGGGAAGGGGAAGGCGAGGGCGAAGGTGAAGGCGAAGGCGAAGGCGAAGGTGAAGGCGAAGGCGAGGGCGAAGGTGAAGGGGAAGGTGAAGGTGAAGGCGAGGGCGAGGGCGAAGGGGAGGGCGAAGGTGAAGGTGAAGGCGAGGGCGAAGGCGAATTCCACAGCGCCGACCAGAACGGCGACAACCTGATCAGCCTGTCCGAACTGCTGCGGGTGATCCAGTTCTACAACTCCGGCGGCTACCACTGCGCCGACCCGCC
>CAZLII010000484.1:0-4058 GCA_964559065.1 uncultured Nitrospirales bacterium
TACCGTTCTTGGGTGGAAAAAAGCGACGACGAGGACCCGGACATGCGCGAACGGTGCGTGGTCACCGATGATTGGAAACTGATCCTGAATACCTCGCGCCCGCCCGAACTCTACGATCGCCGAAGCCCGCAACCCGACACGGAAAACCTTTTCGGAAAACCGGATACCAAGGCAGTTGCGCAGGACATGGCCGCCCGCATGACGGACTGGGCGGAAAAAACCGGCGATGACATGGCGAAACGACTCATCATCAAGTGGAATCCGTTCTTGTTTGGTTAGTGACCGCCGGTGCGTACTTGTCCTCAGTATTTGAGTTTAATTCAATGACTTCGCGAATTCTTCTGGATTCCCGCCTGCGCTGGAATGACTTGTAAAACAAGGCTTTCGTGCAAATTCGTCATTCCCGCGCAGGCGGGAATCCGGCACAAGAAAATCGAGATTTTACGCGCCTGTATGAAGCGAATCTCGGAATTACGATATCCCAACAGCCTTCATTGCCATGTGCGCGTCTATCGCCAGCGAAGTTTTGAAATCATGGCCCGGGATTGGTCCTCTCCGAGACGCCGTGAGAACATTTCCATCAGTTCCGCATCCGGTTCTCGTTCTTGTCAAGGAAAACGGGTCTTGTGCGTCCGTCGCGGATCATGTCACGTGACGTAGAGGCTTTCTGTCGAGAAAAGCGCGTCACTGGTCAGGTTGACGCCCAGGGTTCTCAATCCCGCCTCGTCTCCGGGAGTCGGGATATGGGTCATGTGCATGTCGCACCCCTTGAGATTCTTGAGTTGCTCGATGGCCAGTTTTGTTGCGCTGTTCAATGGCGTGGAAGCGCCCACGGCGATAAGCGCCTCTTCAAGATCCAGACTGATACTCTTGCCGTCTTTCATGTCTCGCTTCATCTCGCCGATGGCCTCGAGTATGTGCGGCGAGATCAGATGAATTTTGTCCGGGATATCGGCCAAATATTTTATCGCATTCAGCACAGCGCTTGTGGCCGCGTGCATGAGCGGGGAATTGCTTCCGGTGATGATGGCGCCGTCATGCAGTTCGATGGCCGTGCCGCAGTAGACCCCATTGTGTCCCTTTTTCTTGTGTTCGGCTTGCTTGGCGGCTTCTCTGGCCGGAGACACAACCCGGCGGTCTTCCACCTGTATTCCGAGTTCATTCATGATCAGTTCCACCCGCTCCACCGTTTCCCGATCTACAAGTCCCATCATGTACTCGCAGCGATAGCGCAACACCCTCCGGATGACTTCCTGTTTCGCCGCCTCACGAACCTGTTCTTCATCAACAATGCCGAAGCCCACCCGATTGACGCCCATATCGGTTGGGGAACGGTAGAAGGATTCGGCGCCGGTGATTCTTTCGAGAATGCGCTTCAACAGCGGGAACGCCTCAACATCGCGGTTGTAATTGGTGGCGGTCTTGCCATAGGCCTCCAGATGGAAAGGGTCAATCACATTAACATCTTTGAGGTCCGCCGTGGCCGCCTCGTACGCAACGTTTACCGGATGCTTCAAAGGAAGATTCCAGATGGGGAAGGTTTCGAACTTCGCATATCCCGCCCGCACCCCGCGTTCATATTCATGATAGAGTTGGGAAAGACAGGTTCCCAGTTTGCCACTGCCGGGGCCTGGCCCCGTCACCACCACCAGCGGCTGGGTCGTCTCGATATAGGTGTTTCTCCCATACCCTTCCTTGCTGACGATAAGGTCCACATCCGTGGGGTATCCCCTGGTGGCATGGTGCGTATAGACTCTGATCTTGCGTCGCTCAAGTTTGTTTTTGAAAAGTTGCGCGGAAAGTTGATCCTCGTACCGGGTGATGACGACGGCGGTAATCTCCAACCCCCAGTCACGGCGCAGATCATCAATCAATTTCAGCACGTCTATATCGTAGGTGATACCGAAATCGGCGCGAATCTTTTTCCGGTCAATATCCCCGGCATAGATGCAAAGGATGACGTCAATCTTGTCTTTGATCTTCTGAAGCAGCCGCATCTTCAGGTTCGGGTCGAAATTGGGCAAGACGCGGGAGGCATGGTAATCAAAGATCAACTTGCCCCCGAATTCAAGGTAGAGTTTATTATCAAATCGCTCAATGCGTTGAAGAATTTCACGTGTCTGCTCCTCCAGGTACTTTTCAACATCAAATGCAATTTGATTCTCTGCTTTCATGCGGATCACCGCCCTCCCGTCTCGTTGGAACCAGGGGATTCTATATCCCCATGTGACTGACAATCAATGCCCTTTCGTATCCTTGACGCGGATTGAGGGGCATTTCGTGTATTGCAGGGGCATCTGTTACTATTCCCGCCGCTGGGGAGAGCATGCGGCGGGCACATGCGCCTGCGGCATCCGGTCACTGTCGCTCCCCCGTCAGGATTGAACCCGAAGATGGAACTTCAAGAGGAGCAAGATGCCCATGATCAGGGAGATAACTGCGCAGGAATTGGAAACGGACCGGTTTATCGAAGAGAAAGTACAGGACATCCGGGCGGCAGCCGGAGACGGCATGACCATCAATGCCCTTTCGGGCGGCGTTGACTCATCAACGGTTACCATGCTTGGGCATCGCGCCTTGGGAGACCGTCTTAGGACAGTGTTTATCGAAAACGGCATCATGCGCGAGGGAGAGCCTGCACAAGTCGTTGGATTCTTTGCACAACTCGGCGTCAAAGTGGAAGTGGTTGATGCGCGTCAAGAGTTCCTTTCGGCGCTCAAGGGCATCACGGACCCAGAGGAAAAGCGCGAAGCCATCACCCAGACTTTCTACAAAAACGTTTTTGGAAGGATTGTCAAGTCCAGCGGCGCAAAATGCCTTCTGCAGGGCACTATCCTGACGGACGTGGACGAAACCGTCGCCGGGATCAAGCGGCAGCACAATGTCTTTGAACAACTCGGGATTGACCCCCAGCAGGCCTTTGGCTATCAAATCATTGAGCCGCTGATTCAATTGCGCAAGGACGGCGTCAGAAAAGTGGGCAAGGCCCTTGGGCTGCCGGTTGAACTCTTTGACCGCATTCCATTTCCTGGCCCGGCGCTGGCGGCCCGGATCATCGGTGAAGTGACGCCGGAACGCGTTGAAACCGTGCGCAAGGCAACCGCCATCGTGGAACGGATGCTCAAGCAATCCGGCGCTTTTCAATACATGGCAATCCTTCACGAGGACCGGGTTACCGGGATGCGCAATGGAAAGCGCGATTTCGGACACCAGATCGAGGTGCGCTGCTGGGACAGCGTGGATGCGCGGACCGCCTCCCCCACAAGGTTGCCCTTTGACCTTCTTGAAGAACTCGCCCGGAATCTCACCGACGAAATTCCCGGCGTTGTCAGCGTCACCTACAATATTGCATCCAAACCCCCGTCAACGCTTGAAGCAGTCTGAACGAGTCGTAGACGAACACCGCATGCCCAGTGCACCCCAGATTGCGTCGCTCAGCGGCCCAATGCGCCGCTTCGCCCCCACTGGCGGGTGCGTGTCTATCGCCCGCGCAGTTTTGAGATCATGGCCCGGGACTGTCCCTCTCCGAGATGCCGTGCGAACATTTCCAGCAGTTCCGTGCGTGCGCCCCGCGCAACAGCGATATTGAGTTCTCTCCGCGATACCTTGGACACCTTCTCACTCCCTGAAGTCGGTGCCGATACGAGCGCTGACGCCAACCGGTTTTCCTTGCCAAAGGTCATGAAAGCGACACTCCGCCTGCATTTGAGTATGAAACCTTGCGTCTTGAAACGCAATGCCTGTGCGCTGTAACCCGACAAACGGCGAGGCTTGCGACCGTGTCATGCCCGTCTGGACCGCGCAATATCCACGCGATCAGGCGCTTCAGGGGTTAAACCAATTACTCTGGCAGCCAGTCCGGGATTTCCCCGTCGCCGGTCTGTTCGCCTTTGAGTATCCAGGACAGGTTGAAGCGGGCGATCTGCATGCCGTTATATGCGTGTGATTCGACGCCTTCGAAGAGGAGATAAATCCGGCCCTCGCCGGGCGTGCCAGGCCGGCCCGCGACCATGGACGAATAGGCGCTCGGGCCGGCATAAACCATTCGTTTGACCGGC
>CAZLII010000485.1:0-4048 GCA_964559065.1 uncultured Nitrospirales bacterium
GCGTGGTCAAGGCGAACAACGACGAGGCATGTCCGGACACATAGGAATAGCCGCCACGTACAATCTCGTCGGGAATCCGGCGAATCGGTTCATTCCAGTCTTCGTTCACGCTCGCGAGGGGACGGGGCCGTCCGACAATCTTCTTGATGCTATCTTCCGCGACCGCGTTGGTCAGGAAGACGCTGAGCAGCGTCAGGCGAAAGACCAGGCCGCCGCGCCGCAAGGCCTGTTCGTCCCAGTGCACAAAAGTCCACCCCAGAAACCAATACCCCGCCAGAAAAATCACGCCCAGCGGCAGGAAAATGATGGTGTATTCATACTTTGCCCAGAAAACGCCGGACCCGTGGTAAAGGCCAAAACCCACACCCAGCACCTGAAGCAACCGGTTCACCCACCAACGCAGACGCGGCCGACCGCGGCAGATCAGATACGCCACCTCCCAACTGATCAGGAGCACGGAGAAGGTAAAGACGGAATAATCCGTGATCAGGATCATCAATTCGTCAATCACCGGCACATAATGGTCCGAGTTACACGCCAAAAGGATGGCCCGATCCAGCGGGTCATGAATCAGGCGTCCCATGAGCAATACGAAGCCGTATATACCGAGAAAACCCGCCATGACAATGCCCCACGGTCGCAGCCGCACCGCCAGGGAATGAAAAGAAAAAGCCATTTTGCTGCTCCTGTGGTGATATTGATCTTTTCGGGAGTAGAGGATTCCGCGCAGAAAATTTCCGCAATGGTAGCGATGCACAGCGGTGCAGGTCAACCCATGACGGCCGCGCATGACGGCCGTGCGTTGCGTAGCATGACCGGCATGCGCTACAGTGGCGCCCAATCCCGATGGCATGTTTCCCTTATTTTTCTGCAATGGAAAGGACTGGAATGGCGGCAAAGTGGATCATCACGGATATTGACGGATGCCTGAGTCCCGAGGAGTCCATTCCCTGGGACCTTGACTTGTTTGGGCGCTTCGCGCGCATCTGTCGCGACGCCTCAATGGGGCGGGGAAAGGTGGCGCCGATGACGCTGTGCACGGGCCGCCCGCAGCCCTATGTTGAAGTGCTTGCGAAAATCCTGGATATTCGCGCCCCGATGATCTGTGAGAACGGCGCCGTCTTCTATTCGTTGCGCGACAACCGTTCCGTTTATGGCCCCGGTGTAACGCTCGAAAAGATACGGGGCATGCGTGCGGTGCGGATCTTTGTCGAATCTGCGATTCTGCCGAAACATCCGGAAGCGGTATATCAATTCGGCAAGGAAGCGCAGATGTCGGTGTACTCGGAGAACCCGGCCATCTTCCCCGACATTCAACGCGCTATCGAGGCGTTTGTCGCGGAAAACAACCTGCCTCCTTTGGAGATAAGCCCCTCGCACTATTATCTGAACATCTCGATGACCGGTGTGAACAAGGGGATCGCGTTGCGGCAGTTGATGCAACAACTCGGCGTCTCGCGCAATGAGACGGCGGGCATCGGCGACACAGAAGGCGACCTGCCCCTGCGGGATGCTGTGGGGTTCTTTGCGTGCCCGGCGAACGCGAAACCCGCGTTGCGGGTGCGCGCGAATTATGTATCGCCCCATCCCGATATCGCCGGCGTGCTCGATATCCTGTCGAAACCCGCGTTCCTCCGAAAAGCCTAGACCTTAGCGATGGAAATGAGATTGGTGATACCGCCGGAATGCTAAAGAAGTCCTTCGCAGGCGGATAGAAATTCCTGCACGCTCACGTCGGCTGCGCGTATCAGTCCCCGCAATGTACCCTTGGCAACTTCTTTATGTGCTGGGATCGAAAGGGTAGCGATGTGCCCTTCTTTCGTCATAATAATGTGACTGCCTCGTTGGCGAGCGACGTGCCATCCCAAGCGTTCAAACACCGAAACCAATTCTTGTGCCCGCAGCACCGGCAAAGAAGGCATCAGATCACGACCTCAACTTGCCGCGTTTCCACTGTTAGCGGCATGCCCTGCTCGGCGCGCACTTCCAAACAAACACGAATCGCATCCCTGATGTTTTCCAGCGCTTCTTCCCGCGTATCGCCTTGGCTGATACAGCCGGGGATGCAAGGGCACGCTACAATCCAGACACCATCTTCATCACGGTCCACGGTTACGTTGAAAAGCATTTACCCTTCTCCACAATGCTGTGCACATTCAAGCACATCAAGCGCCTCGCTGATTTAATTCTACCGCAATCTTGAATGAACGACAAAATAAATCTCCTCTCGTTACGCCGCTCCTGCGGTGTAACGCACCACTGCGACGCTCCTGCGTCGCGGCATGCGGCAGAGCGTTTCACGGGAATGCGTCGTTTCCCGGCGCAGAGCGCCTCATGCATGCGTTGCACCGCGGGAGCGGTGCAACGAGGGGATATTGAATGAACGACAAAATAGATTTCGGAAACACTCTTACCGATCAAGGACCCCGAGAATCGCTTTTATCAGAATCATTGCAGGTGATGGTTTGATGCCGGCAGTGATGCGAATATGGTCCCTTCTGCTACACTGTGCAACCACATTCGCAACCTGGAACATGGAGTGGACCGTCATGGCGGAACAGTTTATCTTTACGATGATCGGGCTGAACAAGCATTACGGCCAGAAGCAGGTGCTCAAGGACATTGGGCTGAGTTTCTATCCCGGCGCAAAGATCGGAATTGTGGGCGAGAACGGCGCGGGCAAATCCACAGTGCTGCGCATCATGGCCGGGCTGGACCGGGAATATCGCGGCCATGCCGCGCTGTCCAAAGGCTATCGCGCCGGCTTTGTGCCCCAGGAACCGGTCCTGAATCCCGACCTGACCGTGCGCCAGACGCTGGAACTCGCCTTTGCGGACACGCTGGCGCTGCTCAAGGAATATGAAGACCTGGCCGCAAGCCTTGCCGAGCCAATGTCCGAAGAGGCGATGCAGGCTGCCATGGACCGCATGGGCGCATTGCAGGACCGACTCGACGCCGCCGATGCCTGGAATCTGGACCAGCACCTCAACCGCGCCAGCGAGGCGCTCTGCCTGCCCGACGATGACCGCCTCATCAGCACGCTCAGCGGGGGCGAGAAGCGCCGGGTCGCGCTGTGCAAGGCGCTGCTCGAGCGGCCTGATCTGCTCTTGCTCGACGAGCCGACGAACCACTTGGATGCCGAAACCGTGGATTGGCTCGAAGCGCAGTTGCGCGAATATCCCGGCACGGTGATCATCGTGACGCATGACCGCTATTTCCTCGACAACGTGACCAAATGGATTCTGGAACTCGAAGGCGGACACGGCATCCCTTGGGAAGGCAATTACTCGTCCTGGATTGCGCAGAAACTCTTAAAACTGGCGGCAGAGGAAAAGCGGAATTCTCCACGGGCGCGCGCGCTCGAACGGGAACTGAAGTGGATTCGCATGAACAACAAAGAGCGGCAGGAACTGACCCGGTCCCGCCTTGCGCATTACGAGCAACTGGTCGCACGCGAAGCGGCGGCGTCAAAACAGGACGCCGTCATTCAGATCGCGCCCGGCCCGGAACTCGGCGATCAGGTTATCGAGTTCAGGAATATCTCCAAGCAATTCGGCGATACCGTCTTCTTCTCCGGCCTCAGTTTCATTGTGCCCAAAGCGGCGATTGTCGGCATCATCGGCCCGAACGGCACGGGCAAAACCACGCTGATGCGGATGCTTGTCGGCCAGGAGCAGCCTGATGCCGGTGAAATTGTCATCGGACCCACGGTGAAGTTTTCCTATGTCGAACAGGAACGCAGCGCGCTCGAGGGGGATCGTCCGCTGGTCGAGGAAGTCGGCAGAGGCTTGGACGAGGTGGAACTCGGCAAGCGCAAAATCCCCATCCGCCAATACCTGTCGTGGTTCGGATTTCGCGGCGCCGATCAGCAGAAAACCGCGTCGCAACTCAGCGGCGGCGAGCGCAACCGCTGCAATCTCGCAAAATTGCTCAAGGATGGTGGCAATGTATTGCTGTTCGACGAGCCGACCAACGATCTGGACGTCAACACGCTGCGCCTTTTGGAAGAGGCGATCCTTGATTTTCGCGGCTGCGCCCTTGTGAGCAG
>CAZLII010000486.1:0-4043 GCA_964559065.1 uncultured Nitrospirales bacterium
CGTCACCCAGGACACCATCCTCTTTGCCGAAAGCATCCGCGAAAATATCGCCTATGGGCGCGGGGATTACTCCGACGATCGCGTCCGCGCTGCCGCGCGCGCCGCGAATGCCGACGAATTCATCGCAAAACTGGACCGGCAATACGACACGGTGATCGGAGAATCCGGGTCTTCGCTGTCCGGCGGACAGCGCCAGCGCCTCGCCATCGCCCGCGCCATCATCAAAGACCCCGCTATCCTGATTCTCGACGAAGCGACATCCAACCTTGATTCGGAAAGCGAGCGGCTCATCCAGCAGGCGCTCGACGAATTCGTCGCGGGCCGCACCGCGATTGTCATCGCCCACCGGCTCTCCACCGTCCGCCGCGCCGACCGCATCGTCGTGCTCGACGATGGCCGTGTCGCCGAAGTCGGCACGCATCAGGAACTGCTCCAGCGCGGCGGCATCTACACCCGCCTTTACGAAACCCAATTCGGCGCGCAGGACAAGCCCGCCCCCTGACCCCGCCTTATCCCTCCAGCGCCGCGTCGAACATCGCGACGATGTTCTCCGGGGGCAGTTTTGTTCATTATCTGTAAATGAATGTATACATATATATGATATATACAGGATATTTCCTACAGGAAGCGGTATGTTTTTTTGCTTGACAAAAAGACGATTATCATATTGAATGAGTCCATTGAGGGTTGCGTGGCGGAGAGACAGATTATGGGGTTGACAATGTTTGATAAGGTTTGATATACTTGGACAAGAAAAGAAATACAGTAGGAAGCCTAAGCGAATACTTGACAGTAAACCAAGCGGCAGCGTTCATAGGTGTCTCATCGTCAACTCTTCGCAACTGGGATCGTAGCGGTAAGTTTAAAGCGAGACGTCACCCAATCAATGGATACCGTCTTTATGGCCGTGAGGAGCTGGAAATGCTATTGGAAAGACTAAGGAAGGTCTGAAGTGGCTCACACGCAAAATGTGGAACAACTTGATTTATTCGTTCAAGACAACTGTACTGTTGTCGTTAATGATTCTGCCGTAAATGGTTCTAGCGTATTCAAGGATCCTGCATTTGCGATTAATAAGAACACTCCTGTGCATCGTTGGGTTCCATGGATAGCCGGATTTTCCCGAGAGTTCGTTCGCAGTGCGCTAGAGCGTTATATTCCGAAATCAGGTACAGTTTTGGATCCTTTTTCTGGTGTCGGTACGACGCTGGTGGAAGCCATATTAGCCGGACATGATGCCTTTGGCTTTGAAATCAATCCCTATGCGGCACTTGCGTGTCGGACAAAAATCAACGCGTACCGCCTTGATGATAAATCAATACACCAGACAATAGACGATCTCGAAGGATTCTATAACCATTCTGTGAGAAACGGTGTGGTGCCTTCAAGCAAGCCCCCGCGAGAATTCAAAACTCGCGGGCCATTTTATAGTCCAAAGGTGATGCGCAAAGTCCTAATTCTTCAGGATTTCATATCGAAATTGGAAAATTCTGACATGCGTGATCTTTTTAAGGTGGCCTTTGGCGCAACAATGGTGGTGTATTCAAACTATTCGTATGAGCCGAGCCTGGGTCGGCGAGTGTCTGCCGGAAAAGCCAATATTGAAGATTTTCCAGTAGGGCAGGTGGTTGTGGCGAAATTGCGACAGATGGCTGAAGACATGCGATGGATGCGAAGTCATTTGAAGGGCAGAAATCCCCGCGCACAAGTCTACAACGAGTCTTTTTTTAATGTCAGTGGAATAGTACGTGCCGCAAGCGTTGATCTTTTGATTACTTCGCCTCCTTATTTAAATAATTACCACTATAATAGGAATACCAGACCGCATCTTTACTGGCTAGGCTTAATTAGTAAATCATCTGATATGAAAAAACTTGAGGAAAACAATTTTGGAAAATACTGGCAAACTGTTCGTGAGGCGACACGGATTGATCTAGATTTTGACCCGAAGTATGTGGACATCGTCGAGACGTTGCATGAACTGCGCGGCAAGACTCCCGAGAAAGGCATTTACGGCGGCAATGGATGGGCAAATTACGCAGCTTCATATTTCAACGATTGTTACCGATTTGCAAAAGCGTCAAAGTATGTATTGAAACGGGGAGGTGTAGCGCTTGTTGTAATCGGTAATAGCATTCTTCAAGGAGTGATGATTCCAACGGACCGCTATCTTGCGAAGATTGCCGAGTGTGTAGGGCTTGAGATTGTTGACATTCATATTCCTCGCGCGACGCGCGTCGGGAATAGCATTATTCAATCAGAGGTGCGGGTGAAAAAAGCAAAAGATTCACATCAATTGTATGAAGCAGTGGTCGTATTGCGAAAACCGTAGTTACTTGTTTTGTTTGATTTTTGAAATAATATCTTCAAGTCTTGGGTGTACGGCCTTGGCAAGGCGATCTACCCATGATCGGCCAGGATGTAGCACATCCCATTCTGATCTTGCCTGGTCATAACGTCCGCCGCCAGGATCATGATTTCCAAAACCGTCAACAGCACAATTCCAGAGTGGTGTATAACGCCGAATCAATTGTGCTTCAATGGCTGTTATCAAATCGCTTTCTGTCCCCGTGAGAATCATGAAACGGCAGAAAAAATCGGCAGAATCAAGGTTGGTGGCCTGTTCTACGCTACGCTTGTGTTCCCGCAATCGTAGATATAGCGTTCTGCTTTTCGTTTCAGATGATTTCCGAGCCGTGCGCCAACCAGGTGGGACTGCCTTACCGACATAGATTGGTGTCGTTAACCGTTCAAGATTTGCTGACGTAATATGTGAATATAGTGGAAAGTTTCCTTTATAGTACAAAGAATAAACGCCGACGCCGAAAAAACTCTCAGCAGGTGGCAAAGGTTGAATGGGGGTGTTTTCAAAGAACAGGATGGCTTCCCTTACGACGCTTGCGAACTTGGGGGAACGGAATGTATGTAATTTGACATCTACGCCCATTGCCATTAACCACTTTCGGATTAGGGAATTTTCTCCAACTATATCGGAACTGCATATCTCTTGTCACTTTTGAAATCTGCACTATATATCAGGTCTCCAACACCGCGTCGAACATCGCGACGATGTTCTCCGGGGGCACGTTGGCGAGGATATTGTGGACCTGCTGGAAGACAAAGCCGCCGCCGTGCTTGAGGATTGCCACCTGGCGACGCACGTGTTCCGCCACTTCTTCCGGTGCGGCGTCGGGCAGGACGTGCTGCGTGTCGCAGCCGCCGCCCCAGAAGGTGATGTCCGCGCCGAAATCGCGCTTCAGCCCCCCGGCGTCCATGCCCCGGCAGGAAATTTGCACGGGGTTGATGGCGTCCAGTCCGGCGTCTATGAGGTCGGGCAGGAGTTCTCGCACCCCACCGCAGCAGTGGAGCATGACCTTGACATCGGCCAGTTCCTTGGCGCGCCGCCACATGGCGGCGTGACGCGGCTTGAAGAATTCGCGGTACATTTCCGGGGAAATCTGCGGGCCGTTCTGCATGCCGAGGTCGTCGCCGAAAACAATTACATCAATGTATTTGCCCACGGTGTCCAGGAACTTATCGAGGTTGTTCAAATGGAATTCGACCAGTTTATCCAGAAAGCGGTGGACTCTTGTCCCGTCTTCGGCCAATAATTGCAGGAAGTGGTCGTTGCGGTAGAAGAACTGGCCCACTTCCAGCAGATTGCCGCCGAAGAGACCGAGAATAGCGCGGTCGGTGTGCGCGCGCAGCAAGTGAGCGTCCGTCGCCAGCATCTTGCGCCCCATCGGGCCGGCGGCAAGCGGCCCCGGCGGCGTGGGAATCGCCGTCCACATGGACTCCCCCATCGCTTCCCGGATGCGGTCCGGGTTATAGTCTTCCTCATAGAACGGCCAATAGACCTGCTCAAAATAGAGAGCGCCCGGCGGCATGACAGCAAGGATGCGCCCGCTGTCGGAGCGGATAGCCCACTTGTCCTCTTCCCATTCCGGCAGCGCCCAAATCGGCACCTGGCACGGCGTGCCGTCCGGCAATGTCCAGTCCGCCCAGTGCGAATTGCCGAGGGCGGTGCCCCGTCCCAGTTCAAT
>CAZLII010000487.1:0-4025 GCA_964559065.1 uncultured Nitrospirales bacterium
GAATCTCATGGCGCTCTGCCACCGTTGCCACTCCTCCATCTCCGCCCGGGACGGAGACCGCTGGCACGACCGGTAGGGGGGATCAAATCTCTACAGCTTTACCACGCTAAAGCGGGCGCTGGGTCGCGCGCGAAAAAAGTTCGATTCAAACGGGGGATTAACCCCCATCGGGAAAGGAGGAGCTTCGCGTGGCCAGGGATGGGACCAATCGCGGCGGGCGGCGCGTGCGTGCGGGCGACAAGCCCCTGCCGCTCGTGGATAAGATCGCGGCGGGAAAAGCCGCCGGGATCCTGGAGCCGGCGAACCTCCGCCCGGACACATTGCTGGAACCGTCGGATCTCACCGATACCGCGGAACTCGCCGGAGAGGATATGCCCGCGCCCGGCGAGTACCTGAGCGCCCGGCAGAAAGACGGACGGCCCCTGGGCGCCGATTCAATCTATACCGAAACCTGGGCATGGCTTCGCGCGCGTGGCTGCGAGAAGCTGGTCAACCCCCGATTGGTGGAGGCTTACGCGCAGGCGTTCGCCCGGTTCATCCAGTGCGAGGAAGCAATCAGCACCTACGGCCTTCTGGGCAAACACCCCACCACCGGCGGGGCGATCACCAGCCCGTTTGTCCAGATGAGCCAGTCGTTCCAGAAGCAGGCGAACCTTCTCTGGTACGAGATTTTCGATGTCGTGAAGCAGAACTGCACCGCGGCGTTTGTGGGCAACCCCCAGGACGACATGATGGAAGCCCTGCTGTCGGGCCGGAAGGGACGGTGATAATTTTTGGGACAAAAACTTGATTTAGAGGGAAAGACATTCGGGAAATGGCTCGTGCTGCAAGAATCCAGTCAGAGGAGTGCGAATGGCAGTGTAATGTGGTTTTGCAGATGTGCGTGTGGAACCTGTAAGTTGGTGGATTCTGCGAGCCTTAATCAAGGTAGGTCCAGGAGCTGTGCAAGATGTGCGCGCATGGAATCACCCAACTCATATCGTGACCTTGGGGATGGATCTACGCAAGTCATCTGCACTGATGGCGATAGCTTTCTGATTGACACGGAAGATGTACCAGTTGTTCGGCGTTACAACTGGTACATTGATAAAAGAAACTATGTGAAAACAAAATATTACGGCCACCAATTGCTGCTTTCCCGGCTTCTTCTGGGCGTTACAGGTTCAGGGCGCAGTATCTTCGTTGACCATATCTCAGGAGATCCAAAAGATAATCGACGAAAAAATTTACGGGCCTGCCTGCCAAGCGAAAATATCAAAAACAGGAAGCTCAACACCACAAACCGAACTGGATATAAGGGTGTAAGTTTTCATGCGCGACTGCAAAAATATCGAGCAGATATCCGATCAGGAGGCGGGAAAACAATTTATCTTGGTTGTTATCGTACGGCAAAAGAAGCAGCTGCGGCATATGACCGGGCTGCTCTTTTGTTGCACGGCCAGTTTGCGCGGACGAACGAGGATTTGGGATTGATGGGGGTAATAAATGATCATTGCCAAGCGATCTGAAGTTGTGCCAATCGAAAAAATCGTTCCGTATGCGCGGAACGCTCGTACACATAGCAGTGAGCAGATTGCTCAACTTCGTGCCAGTTTTCGGGAGTTTGGTGTGCTCGCTCCTCTTGTTGTGGACGAGAAATACAACCTGCTTGCGGGGCATGGGCGGCTTCTGGCGGCCAGAGCTGAAGGCCTTACTGAAATAACCTGCATCGTGGTCGAGCATTTAACTGACGCCCAGAAGCGTGCCTACATCCTCGCGGATAATCGCCTGGCGCTCAACGCCGGTTGGGACGAGGAGATGCTGTCGGTAGAGTTGTCCGACCTGAAGGGCGCGGACTTCGACGTGTCGCTCCTCGGCTTTGACGACGCCGAGCTCAGCAAGCTCCTGGGCAGTGCAGAGAACGTCAAGGATGACGACTTCGACGTGGATGCAGAACTTCAGAAGCCTGCGGTTACAAAGCTCGGTGACCTGTGGCTGCTCGGGAACCACCGCCTGGTCTGCGGGGACAGCACGAAGCCGGAGACGTTCGAATTGCTCATGGACGGAAAGCCCGCCAACCTCGTGGTCACCGACCCGCCCTACAACGTCAACTACGAAGGCGCGGCCGGGAAGATCAAGAACGACCACATGGCCGGGGACGCGTTCTACCAGTTCCTGCTGGACGCATTCACCCTGACGGAAAAGGCCATGGCGAACGACGCCAGCATCTATGTCTTCCACGCCGACACCGAGGGGCTGAACTTCCGAAGGGCGTTTTCAGACGCGGGGTTCTACCTCTCCGGCACCTGCATCTGGAAGAAGCAGTCGCTGGTCTTGGGGCGCTCGCCCTACCAGTGGCAGCATGAACCCATCCTGTTCGGCTGGAAGAAGGCGGGCAAGCACGCCTGGTACTCCGACCGGAAGCAGTCCACCATCTGGGAATTTGACAAGCCCCGGAAGAACGCCGACCATCCTACCATGAAGCCTGTGCCGCTTCTGGCTTACCCCATTCTCAACTCCAGCATGACCGGCTGCACAGTGCTCGACCCGTTCGGTGGCAGCGGTTCCACGCTCATCGCTTGCGAGCAGACCAGGCGCGTGTGCCGGATGGCGGAACTAGACGAAAAGTTCTGCGACGTAATCGTCCGACGGTTCATCGTCCAAGTGGGTTCGGATCAAGAAGTGTTTCTGGTCCGGAATGGCGAAAAAACGCGCTATGTAGATCTGCCCCAACCAGACGCCCAGGCAGATTCCAAGTCCTCCGCTTCCGCAAAATGAGGCTCTATTCTGTAATCACAGACTTATCTTGCTTTTCCAGGCGATCAGAGCCAATATGTGCCTACCGGAGGGGCCAACGGCCCGCCGGAATCCAACCACGGGAGGGCACGAACATGAAAATCAACTTCGGGGTCACGGGCGAGCGGCGCAAATCCCTAGCCGGGGCCGTCAGCAGCGCGCTGAACGCGCCAACCCAATATCTGGGGATGCCCAGTGCGAACTACCAGATCGGAGACTTCATCCTCTCCAAGACGGGCGAACTGACCGGCCCGGACGACCGGGATTTGGTCATGACGCTCCGGGCGGCGCACGGCTTTGAACCAATCGGCGAGGAATACGAGGGCGTGGAGCCGGACATCGACCCACACAGCCCCGGGCGATACACCGACCCCGGCGAGCCGCTCGCGGCGGAGATGCTGAAACAGGCGGAAGCCTGGGCGGAAGAAGCGGATGCCGCCCAAGCGGATGAACCGGACGAACCCGACCGCCTCATCATCGAGGTGCCGCTCCAAGGTTTCACCCCGGAGAAGCTCACCAACCTCACCCGGATGGTGGCCGCCAAGGCGCCGCTTCTGAAGCTGGCGCTGGGCGCGGAAGAGCTGCCAATCCAGGTGGGAGAAGAGACCATCCGGTTTCCGTGGTTCCAAAGGACGGACGGCGACCATGCCCAGGCCTACGCCGCGCTGGTGAGCCTTCTGTGCAAGGCGGCGCTCCAGAAGAAGCGCGTCACGGCAAAAGAAAGGGCGGTTCCAGAGAACCCTCGTTACAGCCTGAGGTGCTTCCTCTTGTCCATCGGGATGATCGGGGATGAATACAAAACCGCGCGGAAAATCCTGCTTTCAACCCTGTCGGGCAGTTCTGCCTGGAAGGACGGGCAGCGGAAGGAGGCGGCGGACGATGACCTTTCCCGATAAGCGCCAGGTGGAGGAGGTGCGCCGGGCGTACCCCATTGGCACGACGGTGCGGTGCGTGTCCATCTCCGACCCCTACACGGAGATTCCGCCGGGGACTTTGGGCGAGGTGACGGACATAGACGACACCGCGACGGTTTTCGTGAAATGGCGGACGGGCGTCACCCTGGGCGCGGTGTACGGCGTGGATCGGATCGATAAAGTCCCGTCCGTTCCTGAAAAGGTCATGGAGCAGCTGTTGGCGGTGCGCGCGGAGGGGCAGGTGAACATGCTGGATACCCACGCCGTTCAACGCATCGCGTTTGACAAGGGGTTTTACGAACTGGTGGACTTCATCGAGAGCGACCGCCGGGCCTA
>CAZLII010000488.1:0-4021 GCA_964559065.1 uncultured Nitrospirales bacterium
CCGATATACGCATAGACCGGTATGCGCATCTCGCCCAGGCGTCCCCGCAACCACAACAACACACCCGCCGCGGGAAACGCCAACAGGATAAGCGCGCCGGCGCTCCAGAACAGGTCCGGTCCTTCAGCCACGAACGCGGCAGCATAACCGATGTGCGCCAGGAAAAAGGCGACCAATCCCGTGAGGAAGAGCGCCCGATGCCTGAATATCAACAGTAAATCGCCCCACCAGGAAAAGAACAGCGCGATGAACACCAGCGCGCCGTAGGCGCTGTAAAACGCGCCTGCGAGTATCGCCAGCGCGAGAAACGCGGTGGATGCCGCCATCTTCAGAATGCCGGCAACTGCGGGCAGTCCGATATCCTGGCACACAAGCATTATGATGATGCAGATGATAACGATTGCAGCGCAGAGAACCATGCAGCCCTTCCTTTCCGTGTGTCTTGCCGCGCGCATCCGGCCCGCCGGGGCCTTCGCCCGGACAAAGCGCTATTCATACCGCAACGCTTCCACCGGGTCCACGCCGGCGGCCTTTACCGCCGGATAGACGCCGAAGAAGACACCCACGCCCAGACTGAAGAAGAACGCCGTAAGCGCCGCCCATAGCGACACGCCGATGGGCAGGCTGGGATACAGCGCATTAATGACGACGGTGCCGATGCCCCCCAGCGACACGCCCACGCAGCCGCCCAACACGCTCAGGGTGACCGATTCGATAAGGAACTGCAACGCGATGTCTGAGCGCGTCGCGCCGACCGCCATGCGGATGCCCACCTCGCGGGTGCGCTCGCGCACGGAGACCAGCATGATGTTCATAATCCCGATGCCGCCGACCAGCAACGAGATGGACGCGATGCCCACGAGCATAAGGCGCAGCATGTCGAAAATACGGGAAAACGTCTGCAGCATGCCGTCCTGGTCGGTGATGGTGAAGTCTTCATTGTTGTCATGCGCCGCCATCACGACGCGCCGGATGGATTCTTGGGCGAGGGGGATGTCTTCCTGGCTGCGCGCGCCGACCAGGATTTCCATGATCTCGGTCAGGCCGAACATCTGCTGGGCGCTCGGCAAGGGGATGATGGCGATGTCGCCGAGGTCAATGCCCAGCGCCATGCCGCGTTCTTCCAGAATGCCGACGACCATGTGCTTGGAACTGTTGATCGAAATTTTTTCATAGAGCGCGCGCTGGTCGCCGAACAACTCACGCTTGAGCGTGGTGCCGATGATGCAGACCTTGTTGTTGCGGGCGATGTCTTCCTCGGTGATGAAACGCCCGATTTGGGTGTAAAGTTGCCGCACATGCTCGAAGTCGGGCGTGGTGCCAATCAGCAGCACATTGCGCTGGCGGTTGCGATAGCGGATGTTGGCCAGGCCGATCACGTTGGAGGCAACGCCTGTAACTCCGATGGCCTTGCGCTTGATGGCCTTGGCGATGTCATAGGTGAGTTTGCGGTGACTGCCCGCCGAGATGGGAAACATGCCGGCGGTTTCCTGTCGGCCGGGCGTTACGATGAGCACATTGCTGCCCATAATGGCGAATTCCCGCTCTACATACGCCTGGGCGGACTCCCCCAGCGCAATCAAGAGAATCACCGACATCACGCCGATTATCACCCCCAAGGTAGTTAGAAACGCGCGCACCTTGTTCTGGGCAATGCTGCGCAGCGCCGTCAGAAAATGCTCCAAGCCGCTCATCAGAAATCCGCCAAATCTTCGACAACCCGAACCCGCACTCCCGGGCGCAGCCCCCGAATCGCCACGGAGGTAATCACCATCTCGCCTTCATCCAATCCGGACAGAATTTCCCGTGATTCCCAGTTGCCGATGCCCGTTTCCACATCGCGCCGGACCACACGGTCCTGGTCAATCAGGTAGGCGATCTGATCCCGGATCAGGGATTCGCTGGGCACATATAAGGTGTTTTCCTTCGACTCGGTGATGATGGTCACGTCCGCCGACATGCCGGGCAAAAACAACTCCGGCGTTTCTTTCACCGAAACCTTGATGTTCAGCGTGCGTGTCAGGTCCATATTAATGGCCACAACAGGCGCAATGTAGGACACTTCTCCGTGGAAAGCCTTGTCCGGGTATGCGTCCACTTCAATGCGCACCGCTTGGCCGAGGTGAATCTGGGCCGCGTTGGCCTCATCAAAGGGCGCTTCAATATAGCAGCCTTCATCCTGTACCAATTGCGCCAGCGGAAGCCCCATCGCCACCCCTTCCCCCTCTTTCAAATTGACCCCCGCCACAACACCGTCAAAGGGGGCGCGCACAAACGCCCTGCCGCGCGCCGCTTCCGCGAGGCGAAGCGCCGCTTCCAATTGCTCTATCGCCGCCTCCGCCGAACGCACCTCCTCCTCCCGAACCAGGTTCTCCTTCTGGCGCGCCTCTGCGGCTATTTTGGTTTCACGCGCCACCCGAAGTGCCAGCGACGCCTTGTCATAATCGCTCTGGGACACCGCATTCCGGGCCGCCAGTGCGCGCAGGCGTTCAAAATCCGCTTCCGTCTGGTCCAGTTGCGCGGCGCTTTGCGCCAGTTGCGCCGCCGCGATTTCCCGGTATATCTGCGCCGCGATCCGGACCTGTTCCAGCCGCGACCGCCCGACCTTCAAGTTCGCTTCGGCCAGCGCCACTTGCGCATCCAACTCGGCGTGCTCCAGTTCCACCAGAAGATCGCCCGCAGCGACGCGGTCGCCCTCTTGCACATGGACACGCGAAATCACGCCCAGCGTCGCGGCTGCCACCATCGCCCGCCGGGGCGGCATCACCGTGCCGGAGGTGATTGCGGCGACCGTCTGCTCCACTACTCCCCGGCGCACCGGATCCACGGTGACATCCAGCGGTGTTTCTCTAAGGAGAAAATATCCGCCCGCCGTGGCCGCCCCACCCAGCACGATTAGCCAAATGGCCACGCGCCATACTAATGATTGGTTGCTTTTTCTCGGCATATGTCTCTCACCGGCAGCCCGTCACGGAAACTGATTTCCCGCTCCGCATACACGGCCACCTCTGGTTCATGGGTTACCATGACAATCGTGTTGCCCTTTGCGTGCAACTCCCTGAACAGTCCCATTATGCTTTGGCCGCTTTGCGTATCCAGATTCCCGGTCGGCTCGTCGGCAAAAAGGATCGAAGGCTGATTCACCAGCGCCCGCGCTATCGCAACCCGCTGTCGCTGACCGCCGGACAACTCATTGGGGCGATGGTCCAGGCGGTCGCCCAGCCCCACCGCCTCCAGCGCCTCCCGCGCCCGGCGCAGGCGCTCCCTTCGGCCAATTCCGTCGTACAACAGCGGCAATTCCACATTGGCGAGCGCATCCGCGCGGCTCAGCAGATTGAAATTCTGAAAAACGAATCCGATCTCGTGATTGCGCAGTTCCGCCAGTCGGGTTTCGGGCAGATCACTTACCTTCTGGCCCTTGAGCCAGTAACTCCCCAATGTAGGCCGCGACAGGCATCCCAGAATATCAAGAAACGTGGTCTTCCCCGAACCCGACGGTCCCATGATGGCCACAAACGACCCCGCCGCAATCTCCAACGAAACCCCCCGCAGTGCATGCACTTCGGTCTCGCCCATTGCATACACCTTGGTCAGGTTTTCCACCACGATGATGTTATCGCCTCTTCTCTCCGCCATGGCCGCCTATGGTATCACAAGCGCCCCAGTCCCCGCAGAAAAACCTCGCCGCCGACCCAACCAGCCCAATCGCTGCCATCCAACGGGAACAATCCGCGCGGGACCCGGCTCGCGTTGCATGGGAAGCCGTCTTTTTGCGAATATGCGCAGGGTGACCAATGATTTGAGGTCGCCGGGGTTGCTGGGGATATACATTATCTTCACGGTGGCATTGACAGGGAGTGTTGAAAGCAATGGCATATCAGCGGATTGGTGTGATTATGGCCGGGGGATCGGGAGAGCGGTTCTGGCCGCTGTCGCGGCAGGCGCGGCCCAAGCAGTTGTTGCCCTTGACCACGCCCGATACCTCCATGCTGGGCGAGGCGGTGGAGCGGCTGGCGCGGCT
>CAZLII010000489.1:0-4014 GCA_964559065.1 uncultured Nitrospirales bacterium
GCCACACGGGCAGGCAGCCATCCGCGACCTTCGGCGCAACCACACCCGGCATCCCGGACAGCCGCTCGAGATAACGCGCCGCAACGGCGCGCCGCGCCGCGTTCCACTCCGGCAAGCGGCGCAGTTTGACACGGAGCGCCGCCGCCTGCAAGGCGTCACACCGACCGTTATAACCCTCCACATCGTGGTAATACTTTTTCGCCTGGCCGTGATCGCGGATTTTCCGCACCATCGCGGCCAACGCGGCGTCGTTGGTCATTACCGCGCCCGCCTCACCGCACGCGCCAAGATTCTTGCCAGGATAGAATGAGGTGGCCGCCATGACGCCCATCGAACCCGCGTGACGGCCCTTGTATTCGGCCAGTTGCGCCTGTGCGGCGTCCTCCACCACCCACAAGCCCTTCCGGCGCGCAATCGCCAGGATCGGGTCCATGTCCGCCGTCTGTCCGTACAAATGCACCGGCACGATCCCCTTGGTGCGGGGCGTGATCGCCGCCTCGATTTTTTGCGGGTCCATGTTGCAGGTATCCGGATCAATATCAACGAAAACCGGACGCCCCCCGGCCTGCGTGATCGCTTCCGTTGTGGCGATGAACGTATTTGCCACGGTGACCACCTCGTCGCCCGGCTGCACGCCCAGCGCGATGAAAATGAAACGGAGCGCATCGGTGCCGCTGTTGACCGCCACGCAGTGCGCCGTCCCGCATGCTTGGGCAAATTCCTCTTCAAATCCCGCCACATGCGGGCCGCCCACGAATGCCGCATTCCGCAGGATATCCTCCCACAGCGGCAGAATCTCATTGGCCAGTTCGTTGTGCGGCGTTTTCAAATCCAGAAACGGCACCTGCATAAATCAGTGTTCCTTCCCCTGCTGCCCCATGGCCCGCAGCGATTCTTGCCGGGTGAAATAGCGGCGCTCGCCGAGCAGGTCGTTCTTGCTCGAATCGTAGTAAAGCGCCTTTGATTCGTCCTGCGGTTCCGCCTTGATATTGTCCAATATCGGCATGGTCTGCTCGAACAGCGTCCACCCGTATTCCAGCCCCCGGCGATATGCGTCCACCACCTCGTCAAATTCGGGATAGATCGAATACAGGACCTGGGAAACGATCGGCCCGTCGTCTATCCCCGGCGTGATCTCATGAATTGTGACGCCATGCATCCGCTCCTCATTTTTCAGCGCCCAATTAATCGGCGATACGCCCCGGTATCGCGGCAGCGGACCGTTGTGCAGATTCAGAATCCGTTCGCATTTGTCTATGAACCAAGGCTTGATGATCCGGTCATAGAACACGGAAAACGCGAGATCGATCCGCCAACCTTCGTCCTTCACACCGGGGATGTCTTTATAATGGCCTGATTCGACCAGCGGCACGCCGTGTTCCTTCGCCCAGGCCGAGATCGAATCGGTCCATTTCGGCTCTGGAATCACCGGCACCACCAGATTCAGGTCATAATCCGGACTCCGCAGAAACCAGTCCGCCACCCGGATGCCCAATGCGCCCTTGCCCAATAAAATGACGTTTCTTGCCATGCTTTCCTTCCCTTCCAACACTTGCAGCATCCCGCCGATGTTTCACCGCAGTGCGATGACCCGCCCGTTTTCTTTCAGCGACTGGTCCGTCGCCTCCAGCATCGCGATGATGCGCGCGCCCGCCGCGCCGTCATTAAACGGCGTCTGCCCTTTTTCCATGCACTCCACGAAATACGCCACCTCGGTCTTCAGCGCCTCGATGGTCGGCACCACCGGCGCGTGCATGTCGCCATATCGCGGCGTCGCCAGTACGCGATACAACCCTTCCTTCGTCTCCACCGCCATCCCCTTGTTATAAATCTTGATCTGCTCCTCCTTGTTCAGATCGTCCCACACCAGCATTTTTTTCGACCCGCCCACCACCGTCCGCCGGATTTTCACCGGTGACAGCCAATTCAGATGAAAATGCGCGATCAGGTTGTTCGGGTAGAACACCGTCACATACGCCACATCCTCCAATCCCGTGTCAAAATGGCCCCGGCCATGTGCGCTCACCGCCTCCGCCGCAGCACCCAGCAGGTAATCCATGATGGACAAATCATGCGGCGCCATATCCCACACCACATTGATGTCGTGTTGGAAAATCCCCAGATTGATCCGCGTGGAGTCGTAATAATACAAATCGCCCAACTCTCCCGCGTCAATCAGCGATTTCATCTTCCGCACCGCGCCCGTGAACAGGAACGTGTGGTCCACCATCAGCGTCAACCCCCGCGCCCGCGCCAGTTCCGTCAGTTCCAGCGCCTGCTCATGGGTCGAAGTCATCGGCTTCTCCACCCAGACATGCTTGCCGTGTTCCAGCGCCGTTTTCGCCAGTTCATAATGCGTGAACACCGGCGTCGCGATGACAATGACATCCAGGTCCGCCGCTTTGGCGATCTCCGCCGTGTCCGTCACCTCCGCCGCCGGAAACGCCGCCGCCGCCGCGCTTCTGCGCGCGGGCGCCATGTCCGCGATGCGCGCCAGCCTGCACCCCGGATGCGCATTGAAATTCCGCGCCAGATTCGGTCCCCAATACCCATATCCGATCAATCCCGCCCGCAACATGGTCCGATTCCTTTATTTCAACGCTGGAAACACTTGCGCACCGCAAGACCGCATACCCCTGTTCTGAAGGCTGGTAGCGTGCGGCCCACACAGCATCATGAAGCAAACCGATGATACTGTCCGCCCAAAGAACATGTCAACGCCGCCGGATTTCTTCCTGTTTTTTCTTCGCTCCACGCATCTGATCTTGAGAGTACCGAGTTCTTCATCCCAGGAACACCGCATCATTACCGATTCTCTCCTCTTCCCAAACGTGTCTTTGCCAAAGCGCCAACGGCGCGTCATTCCTTAGCCCAGCCCAACGGGCTAAGTTAAGGGTTAACCGGGTCCATGCGCCCCAACGGGGCGCGATACCTGCTATCGCGGTCCTTCAGACCGCCAAATATGCGCAGGCGCACTTCGCCCGCGAAACAAAACCTGCGAGGGGTTTTCTTCTTCAGGCGGCTTGGCGGTAGTAGTAGCGGAGCATCCCGCCAAGGCGATTACGGCAGGCGATGTGACCTTCCGTCCGGCCGACTCCTTCGCCCGGCATAATGAGATCGTTGCCCAGGCCTTGATGGTTACGTTCGCCGTGACAATGATCTTCGAACTCAGCAAGAGCACGACGTAGTGGTCGTTCGCCGAAGAAGATCATCCTGTTGAGACACTCGGAAAGGCGGCCCAACGCGTGCCAGCCAACATCGAGACGGACGCTGAACAAAGAAAGGGCGGCTCGGGCACGGCCGGCATGCCGGTCATGCCGCGGGTATGATGGCGCCGTGTTCCCGGAGCAGGTCGCGTAGACGCTCCAGGGGCACCTCGAGCGGAGTGGTATCCCCTTGCGCAGCCAGTGCGGCCGCGGCGCCCGCCGCCTGGCCCATGGCCATGCAGGACGCCTGCACGCGCAGCCCCGAATTCGCAAGGCGGTCGCTCGACACGCACCGGCCGGCCGCCAGCAGGTTGCGGCTCCCCTTGGGCGCGAGCGCGCGCAGCGGAATCGTCGGCACGGTGCCGGTCGCGAGAGGCCTGGGCGCAACGCCGTCGCGGGTGTGCAGGTCCACGGGGTAGAACGCGTAGCACACCGCATCCTCGAACACCCGTCCCGAGGTGTAGTCATCCACGGTGATGACGGTTTCGCCGAGAATGCGGTAACTTTCCCGGTGCGCCGCTTCGGGCTGCAGATGCAGCAGGCGGGCCCGGGTCCCCTGTGCGCGCAGCCTTTCCAGCAGCGCCCGGCGCCCGTCCATGTTGGCTTGTGTGAGCGTTATGGACGTCGAGGGGTCCGCCCCATGCACATAAAGTTGGTCGAGTTGCTCACGGCCCACGCGACGCTCGCCGCCCAACTTGAACAGCAGGGAACCCGGCTGCGTTTCTTCCTCGCGCAACCTGGGCAAACCAAGCATGCCGACGACGCTCGCCCCGCCGGTGCAGTCAATCACTTGTTTGCACTCGACGTG